>JAUVPT010000013.1 GCA_030598525.1 Gemmatimonadota bacterium | reverse complement strand
GCCCCCACGCGGGTGGTGTACGCTTTGACCACCCCGAGCACTTCGTCGATGAGGGTGGGGCCGATTCCGACCCCGGCGGCTGCGCCCCCGGCCGTCGTGTTGGACGAGGTCACGAACGGGTACGTGCCGTGGTCCACGTCGAGCAGCGATCCCTGCGCCCCCTCGAGCAGGACTCGTCCTCCTTGCGCGAGTTCCGCGCGGATCTCGGCCCCGGAATCCGTGCCGAGGGCCAGCAGGCGTGGCGTCAGCGCGGCAAGCTCGGACATCACGGCGTCCGGGTCGGCGCGTTCCTCGACCCCGAAATACGCCAGCAGGGCGTTGGCTGCGGCCGCACCCTCCCGCACCACATCCCAGCAGTAGTCGCGATCCGCCAGGTCACAGACTCGGAGACCGTTCCGCGAGATCTTGTCGCGGTAGGCGGGCCCGATCCCGCGCTTCGTGGTGCCGATCCGGCCGGCTCCCTTGGCCGCTTCCTTCGCCCCATCGAGCTGCTTGTGGTACGGCAACACGAGATGGGCGCGCCGCGAAACCCCCAGCCGGCCTTCGATCTCGACGCCACGAGACTGCAGCATCTCGATCTCGTCGATCAGCGTCTTCGGATCGAGTACCACTCCGTTGCCCAGGATGCAGCGTACATCCGGGTAAAGGGCTCCAGAGGGAATCAGGTGCAGGATGAACTCGTCCTCGTCCACCAGCACGGTGTGACCCGCGTTCGCCCCTCCCTGGTACCGGGCCACCAGTGTGGCCTGCTCGGCCAGCACGTCGGTGATCTTGCCCTTCCCCTCGTCGCCCCACTGGACGCCCACCAGCACAACACACCGCGTCTTATCGTCGAACAATTGTGGCTCCCGCCCGAAGGGCTGGTTGGTCAGATGCCTTGGGGTACACCGGGCACGAGGCCCGCACGTTCCAGGGCCTCGGCCACTTCCTCCCGCTCACGCCCGGTCGAGGGGAGGAGCGGCGGGCGGGGGGGACCGCCTGCCATTCCGAGTAAATCGAGGCCGTGTTTGACACCCGGCACGCCGGTGCCGGCTACCACTTTCTTGTGGAGCGGTCCGATGCGCTCCTGGAGACGCCCGGCTTCGGCCGAGCGACCCGCCATATACGTACGATACAGCTCGCAGGCCGCACCGGTGGCCAACAGGCCTACCGCGATGATGCCGCCGCGGGCGCCGATTTCCAATCCGGAATACAGCAGCGTACCCGCGCCGACGACGACGGTGCCACGCTCGCCCACCGCCTCGCACACCGCCCCGAGGTTATGAATGTCGCCGGAAGAGTCCTTGATGCCCGCAATGTTGTGGTGGCGCGCCAACTCTCCGGCGAGTTCCGGTACCACGTCCACGGGTACGAACTTGGGCACATGGTACAGGATCACCGGAACGGGAGAGGCATCCGCCACGGCGAGGAAATAGGTGCGGATCGCCTCTGGAGACATGCGGCCGCGATAGTACGAGGGCGGCTTCACGAGCACCGCATCAGCCCCCTCGCGAGCCGTCAGGTCGCACAGCCGAATCGTCGCACGCGTGGACTCGGCCCCCGTTCCTGCAATCAGTGCCATTCCGTCGCGGCGGGAGCGGGCCCCCCGGGCCACCAGCGCCAGGAGTTCGTCCTCGTCGAGCAGGGCCTGCTCTCCCGTCGATCCGCCCACGACCAGGCCCGCGATGGGGTGGGCGCTCCATGCGCGGATGTTCGCTGCAAAAGAGTCGAGGTCGGGATCTCCGGTCGTCGAATCGAACGGCGTAGTGACCGGCAGGAACACACCGTCCAGGTTCATAGCTGGACGTCCCCGCGCGTCGGATCCGGGGCGGCCCCACCGAGCGTCTGCATCGCCAGCTCGAAGTCACTCGGACTGGGTGCCGCCGTCCTGGCGACCTCGTATTCGACCATGCCCGACTGCACGAGGTCCTGCAGGTGCTGCTGGAACGACTGCATCCCGTACGCCTCCCGGCCGCTCTCCATGAGGCTCGTGATCTCGTCGACGGGGCTCAGGTTGAGAATGCAGTCGCGGACGGCACCCGTGACCCGGAGTATCTCGACCGCCGGTACCTGGCGATCCATGTCCCTTCGTGGAAGCAGTCGCTGCGCGATGACCGCCTTGAGCGCGTCCGCCATCCGAATGCGGGCCATCTCGCGTTCCTCTTCGGGAAACGCGGCGAGAACGTAGTTGATCGCCCCGACCGCGCTCGGCGTCGGAAGAGTGGAGATCACGAGCTGACCCAATTCGGCCGCCCGCAGGGCCGTTCCGATCGTCGCGCGGTCCCTCATCTCGCCAATCAGGATGACGTCCGGGTCCTGCCGAAGCGCCGCGCGCAACCCGGAGTGGAAGGACGCGGTGTCCACGCCCACCTCACGCTGGGTCACCGTGCTGACGTCCTCCGTGTGCAGATACTCGATCGGATCTTCGAGCGTGATGACGTGCTTCTTGTGGCGTTCATTGATCCATTGGATCATGGCCGCCTGCGTAGTGCTCTTGCCGGTGCCCACCGCTCCGGTGACCAGAACCAGCCCGTGCTCGGTCTCCGCGATTTCGCCGAGGATCGAGGGAAGGAATAGCTCCTCCAGGGTCGGGACCTTCAGTGGGATGACCCGCATGACGACCATGACCGTACCGCGCTGCCGCGAGATGTTGATCCGGAATCGTCCCACGCCTTTCAGGCCCCAGGACGTGTCGTAGTCCCGGATTTCGTCAAAGCGCTCCCGGTCCTTCTCGCTCGCGATCAGCTTCAACGCGATCTTCACCGTCTCTTCCTCGGTGAACACCTGGTTCGAGAGCTTGACGATCTTCCCCTCGATCCTGGCCCGAAGGACATCGCCAGCCTTGATGTGGATGACGCTGGCTCCGCGGTCGACCGCCGCCTGAATCAGTCTTTGCACTTAGTAGCCCCGTGTCTTGTCTACCACGTTTTCCATCCGGCCACCCGCCAGATAGTGCCCGATATTGCGCACCATGAGGTCCGTCTCCCGCTCCCAGAACCGGGGCGAGATCGCGCCGGCGTGTGGCGTGATCAGCACGTTGTCGAGGGTCCAGAGCGGACTTTCGGTCGGAAGTGGCTCCTCCCGGAACACGTCGAGGGCCGCGCCACGGATTCGCTCCGAACCGAGCGCGGCGACGAGCGCGTCCTCGTCCACTATGCCACCTCGGGACAGGTTCAACAAGACGCTGTCGGGGCGCATTCGTGCGAGTTCGGGAGCCCCGATCAAGCCGGTGGTGGACGATGTCTCCGGCAGGCTCAGGGCCAGGTAGTGGCTGCGCTCCAGGACCTCGGCGAGCCCCTCCGGGCCGAAGCTCTCGTCCGCCCCCTCCGGCACGCCATCCGAGACCCTCGAGCGCACCGCGAGTACCCGCATTCCGAGGGCCTTCGCTCGCTTGCCAAGGACCTGACCGATTCCGCCGTACCCCACGATCCCCATGGTGCTGCCGGCGACCTCGCGCTGCGGGTGCCCGAAGGCCGCCATCTCGTCGTACGGCCACCGGCGCTCCCGTCGGCCGCGCGCCGCGATGTCCAGCCCGCGGGCGAAGTAGAGCACGGCTGCCATGGCCCACTCGGCAAGCGGATCTGCATAGATTCCGGCGGAATTGGTGAAAACGACCTCGCTCTCCCTCATTTCCCGGAAAAGCGAGGCCCGAGCGCCAGCCGCCGCGGAGTGCACCCAGCGGAGCCGGGGAGCGGCGGAGAACACGTTCCGTGCGATTCCGAACCCGAAGTAGATCTCAGCCTCGGCCACCGCTGCCAGCAGAGCAGCCGGGATCTCGCGGCTTCCGTCGCCCCCGGCAAAGGTCGGCTCGCGAACGGCGTCCACTACCCAACCCGGGCCAAGGGCCGCTTCAACTGATTGAACGGTGGACTCCGGCATGGACCAGGTGGGATACCGGTCCGAGTACATCCAGGCGACGAGCCTGCGCGGAAGGTCAGTCATCTCGCGAGTGCGTCTGCTCCTGGGTCACAGGGCGCTCCAGCGGCTGGCTCAAGCGCCCCGCCGGCCGAGTCCCATGCGATCGTAGACCTCTGCCACGGTCACGCTGGCGATCGAGCGGGCTCGCCGGGCCCCCTCGTCCAGGATTTCCCGCACGCGTTCGGGGTTGGCCCCCAGTTCAGCGGCTCTCTCCTGGATCGGCTCGAGCTCCGCCGCCATGTTGGCCGCGAGACGCTTCTTGCAGTCCACGCACCCGATCCCGGCCGTGCGGCACAGCGTGTCAATCTCCGCGCGCTCTGCTTCGGACGTGAAGTGGCCGTGCAACGAGAACACGTTGCACACGTCCGGGTTGCCCGGATCGTCGCGTCGTACCCGCGCCGGGTCGGTCACGGCCGTGCGAATCACCGACCACAACTCCTCTTCGTCCGCCAACAGCGGGATCGTGTTGTTCTGAGACTTCGACATCTTCGACGCGCCGTCCAGGCCGAGAATGCGCTTGCCTCCTCCGATCAGCGCCTGGGGCTCCGGGAAATAGTCGCCGAAGCGGCCGTTCCACCGGCGGGCGATCTCCCGCGTAAGCTCCAGGTGCTGCGCCTGGTCCTCTCCGACCGGCACCCGGTCGGCCCGGTACAGCAGGATGTCCGCCGCCTGCAGGACCGGGTAGTTCAGGAGACCGGCGCTCACCGTGTCCACCCGGTCGGACTTGTCCTTGAACTGTGTCATGCGCGACAGCTCACCCAGTGGAGTGACCGTGTTCAGCAGCCATTGGAGCTCGGTGTGCTCGGGTACGGCCGACTGCACGAACAGGGTGCAGCGCTCCGGATCCAGGCCCGACGCGAGGACACCGACCGCCAGGTCGTGAATCCGCCCCTGCAGCTCCGAGGGCTCGTACGGAATCGTCACGGCGTGGAGATCCACGATGCAGTAGATGCAGTCGTATGTTTCCGTGAGGGCCACCCAGTTCTTGATGGCGCCCAGGTAGTTGCCGATATGGAGTTCGCCGGACGGCTGGATCCCGCTGAAGACGCGGCTCTTGCCTTGAGTCATCTGGGACTGTCTGATTCGTGTGATAAGCACCCGGATGATGCGGATTCTGGGCACCGTCCGGTGGGACGCCGGAACGTAGCCGGGCCCGATAACCCGAGCAAGCGAGCAACCCGTTGCCTGATCTGCCGCCGGAACCGACATCGATGGACGACGACTCGCTGCTGGAGACGGCCCGCCGGGCGGCCGCGCGAGCGGCTTCCGTGCAGCGTGACGCGCGCGGCCAGGTGGATCCGTCGCGGTGGACGGTAAAAGGACGATCCGATTTCACCACGGAGGTGGATGTGGAGTCGGAGCGCCTCATCGTGTCGACGATCCTCGAGTGCTTTCCGGACCACGGCGTCCTGGCCGAGGAGGGAACGGAGAAAGAGTCGGACGAGGAACAGCCTCCCATGCGCTGGATCATCGACCCGCTCGACGGCACCACCAACTGGCTCCACGGCTATCCGGAGTACGCGGTCTCGATCGCGGCCGAGGACGAGGAGGGCCTTCGGGCGGCGGTAGTCCTCAACTCGGCGAACGGCGAGTTGTTCGAGGCGTCTCGCGGGGGCGGCGCCCGGCGGGACGGGCGGGATATCCGGGTCTCCGAGATGGACGACCTCGACCTGGCCCTCGTGGGCACCGGCTTTCCTTTCAAGACCCTGGAAGTCCTGCCGGCTTACCTCGAGACCCTGTCCCGGGTCCTTCGATCCACCTCCGGTATCAGGCGGTCGGGAGCGGCAGCCCTGGATCTGTGCGACCTGGCGTGCGGGCGGCTGGACGCCTTCTGGGAGTACTGGCTGATGCCGTGGGATGTGGCGGCCGGCGCGCTGATCGTGCGGGAAGCGGGGGGGTGGTTCGAGCTACTGGACGTACCGGGGATAGAGAACGGCGGAGCATCGACCGGATTGGGTGCGGGACTCGGCCCGGGGGCCTTCATCGGGGGAAACGCCCGCCTCATCGACGAGTTCCGAACGCTGGTGAAGGGACAGTTGCCTCGTTAGGAGACCCTATGGGGCGAATCCGGCGTCCTTCATCCACTGATCCAGCACCAGCAGCGACCAGGTCTGGTCGTTGTCCAGCCGGGGCATCGAGCCACCGCGCAGGATACCCGCTCTCGTGAGCCGGTCGAACGCGCTCCGCAGCAACTCCGGCTCTCGGCCAGTCCATTCGCGAACCGGCAGCCCGAATCCCTTCTTCGGCCGATCGAACAGGCCGGCGGGCACTCGCGGCTCCATCAGCTGACGTACCACGAGCTTCCCCTGCCCTGCCGCCGGGTCACGGAGAAGCCTGGTGTCGACAGAAAGGGCGAATTCCACCAGGCGGTGGTCCAGAAGAGGTGGACGAGCCTCCAGCGAATGGGCCATGCTCGCCCGGTCCACTTTGGTCAACAAACCGCCAGGCAGGTGAGCGTGCAGATCCGCCCACTGAAGCCGCTTCAGAGGGTCCAGTTCCTCGCGCCAGAACCGACGCACGTGCCACAGGTCATCGTAGCCCGCCTCCATCAGGTCAGGCGAGAGCAGGGCCTGTTTCTGCCGGATCGTGAACGCCGGGAGAAAGGCCGCGTAGCGCTCGAGACCGACCGCGGCGCGCCGACCGAGCGAACGACCGGCCCGAGAGAAGGGTGGCACCAGGCCGACGAGCCCTCGCCGCACTGCCGTCGATCGGTAGGTCGGGAACTTGTCGTAGTACCGGTACCCGAGGAACAGCTCGTCGCCGCCCTCGCCGGTCAGCACGACCTTCACGTGCCGGGCAGCCATCCTTGACACGAGCCACGCGGACCAGGCAGCGCTGTCGCCAAACGGCTCGTCGTACATGCGTGGAATCGCCCGAATCGCCTCGGACAGGTCGATCGCGGTGGCCGGCTCCTCCACGTGATCTGTCCCGTAGTACGAGGCCACGAGCTGAGCCGCCGGCGCCTCGTTGAACCGGGCCGACTCCACGGCGAGCGTGAACGTCCGCGGACGGTCCAGGTGTGCCGCGAGCGTCGTCGAGTCGATTCCGCCGCTGAGGAACAGGCCCACCGGCACGTCGGACAGCGTGTGCTCCGGCACGATCTGCTCGAGCAACTCGCCCAAACGCTCGGTCGCCTTCTCCATGTCGGTGATCCGGGTCTCGGCACTGGGCTCCCAGTAACGACGTGTCTCGAGTCGCCCTCTGGCCCAGGAGAGGGTGTGCGCCGGAGGAAGCCGGTGAATCCCGGCGTAGATCGTCTTCGGGTGCGGGACGTATTTGTAGGAGAAGAAGTCGCGCAGAGCCGTCCTGTCCATGTCCGGGCGATCGATCTCGAGCAGGGCCTTGATCTCCGACCCGAACGCGAGGCCGCCCGGTACCTCGCGGTAGAAGAACGGCTTGATTCCAAGGCGATCGCGCGCCGCAAACAGGCAGCGCTCACGCGCATCCCAGATGGCGAAGGCGAACATCCCGCGGAGTTTGTGCACCATATCCGCACCATCGCGCTCGTACAGGTGCAGCAACACCTCGGTGTCGGTCTCGGAAGCGAACGGGCCAGGCAGTTCCCGTCGAAGCTCCCGGAAGTTGTAGATCTCGCCGTTGTAGACGACCGTGAGGTGGCCTTTCGTCATCGGCTGGTGGCCGGCGGACGAAAGGTCGAGGATCGATAGGCGGGTGTGGCCAAGACACGCTCCGTCGCCTTGCCACACGCCCGAATCATCCGGCCCCCGGTGCCTGAGCCGATCAACCATCCGTTCCACGGTTTCCCGTGACGGACCTTCCGCAATGATCCCGGCGATTCCACACATGGATCGGCAGACTACCGACGAGTTTGCCGTGAAGTCAACGTCATCGCGATGGCCGCGGTGGTGAGAGACCGGGAGAGACTCTAGCTTTTGTGCATGGCCTATACGATCAAGGAGATCTACTACACCCTGCAGGGCGAAGGTGCGAATACCGGTCGACCGGCCATCTTCTGCCGCTTCGCCGGGTGCAACCTGTGGTCCGGCCACGAGAAGGACCGTGAGTCAGCCGTCTGCCCGTTCTGCGACACGGACTTCGTGGGAACGGACGGTCCGGGCGGCGGCAGGTATGAAACGGCAGTGGATCTGGCCAGGGCGGTCGCATCTGCCTGGCCGGGTGACCCTTCCGCTCGAGAGGCTGCCGAGAGGCCGCTGGTCATCTGCACGGGCGGCGAGCCTCTCCTGCAACTGGACGAGCCTGCCGTGGTGGCCTTGCACCAGGCGGGCTGCGAAGTGGCGGTGGAAACGAACGGAACGTTGGAGGCTCCTCCCGGTCTCGACTGGATCTGCGTGAGTCCCAAGGCCGGTGCGCCGCTCAGGCTGACGAGCGGTCACGAGTTGAAGCTGGTATTCCCGCAGACGGAGGCACAGCCAGCTGACTTCGCAGGCCTGGAATTCAAGCACTTCTTTCTGCAACCGATGGACGGTCCGCGGCGTGCACAGAATACGAGATCGGCCGTGGAGTACTGCCTGGCCCACCCGCAGTGGCGACTGAGCCTGCAGACGCACAAGTATCTCGGAATCGACTGAACGAGGCTCAATGGAAATCTGGAAGGAATTCTCGTTTGACGCGGCCCATCTGCTGCCTAACGTCCCCGAGGGACACAAGTGCCGGCGCCTCCACGGTCACACCTACACCGTGCGAGTCTACGTACGCGGGGAGCCGGATGAGAGAGTCGGGTGGATCATCGACTTCGCGGATATCAAGGAAGCGTTCGAGCCCATACGGGATCGGCTCGACCACTATTACCTGAACGAGATCGAAGGTCTCGAAAACCCGACGGCCGAGATGCTCGCCCGCTGGATCTGGCAGCGCCTGGCCCCCCGCCTTCCTGGCCTCAGCCGGATCGAGATCCAGGAGACCTGTACTTCCGGCTGCACCTACGAGGGAGACTGACGGCCGGGTAGCGTTTCGGACATGGACCCGTATCCCGGTGTCCGTGAGAGCCCGCGTGAGGTCACGCGGGCCCTCGGGGTTGTCCCGGCCAGATAGGCCGGAGGCTCTATTCCTTCGGCTCGTCTACTTCGTGGGTCGTCGCTTCGTCCGTCGCCACTTCGTCCGTCGCCACTTCGTCCGTCGCCGCGTCGTCCACATCCGGCTCATCCTCGTCGAGAATCTCGGCGTCGGCCACTTCCACTTCCCCTGAGCCGAGAGCCCTCGGTTTTTCGGCAGCGGCAGCCGGGGCAATCAGGCCCATGTCGCGCTTGAGGGCCAGCAGCTTCGCGTCCACGTTGGTGTCCACACCGGTCGACTCGAGCATGGCGAACTCTCGCGAGAGATCGTCGCCCTCGAGATCTTCGGTGACCTCGGCCGCGGCCAGCGCCTTCCGCTCGGTCTCTTCGACCTTCTCCACCATCTGGTCGAAGGCCCGAAATGCGCTTTTGTCCTGCATCCCGGCCATCGTCTCGTGGATCCGCTTCTGAGCCTGGGCCCGCTTCTGCTTCGCGATCAGGAGGTTCTTCTTTCGCTTGGCCTCCTCGATCTTCGAGTTGAGCTGCCGGAGAGAGTCCTTGAGCCTGTCCGTCTCGGCCCGGTGCTTTTCCCACTGCTCTTCCATCTCGGCCGCGTTGTTGGCGTGCTCCTGGCCCCTCATCAGGGCCTGCTTCGCCAGGTCGTCACGGCCTTCGCGAATGGCCAGGCGGGCACGGCGCTCCCACTCCTGGGCCTGTTTTCGCTCTTCTTCCATCTGCGCCCGCAGCTTGCGCTCGTCTGCGATGGCGACGGCCACTTCCTGCTTGGCCTGCGCCAACTGCTTGCGCATGTCCTCGATGACCTGGACCAGCATCTTCTCCGGGTTCTCGGCCCGGGCGATAAGGTCGTTGAGGTTCGACCGCACGAGGCGGGAGAGTCTATCGAAGATACCCATGGCTGCTTCAGTCCAGTCCGAGTTGCTTAACGTGCGACGTCACGGCCAGAGAGAGGCTCTCCAGGGACGCGAGAAACTCCGAGTAGTCCAGGTCCTGGAGCTCAAGGGCATCGACCAGGATGACCTCGTCGCCTTCCAGGCCGTACGCTCCGTGAACCAGGTCCGAAGCGTTCAGTTCGAGCAGCGTCTGGAACAGCTGCAGCCGTGCGTGGTCGCCCTCCGGCACCATGCCGATGCCGGCACGAAAGATCACCAGCGGCGGCGACAGGCTGACCACGACCGCCGGGTGGTCCTCTAAGGCATCCTTCACCGGGTCCACGAGCCACATCGATTCCCCGATCTCCCGGTGATCCATCTCGGTTCGGATGAGAAAGCTCTCCAGGTCTTCGCGGCTGATCATGTTATCTCTTCCTCACTGTGCGCGGGCGGAATGCTCGTCGGCCGGTGTTCGAGCAGGCGGGTGAGGAAGTCCTGGTTCTCCTGGATCCCCTCGACCTGCTCGACAAGGTACATGACCTGCCGTTCGAGCTCTTCGAGCCGGCCCGCCTGTTCCGGCTCCCTCGGCAACGCTTCTCGCGCGGCCTTCGTCTCGATCGCTTTCGCGATCGCCTGCCCGATGGGCACGACCACGAAAAACACGAGAATGATCAATACGAAGAAGTTCACGTGCTGTCCGTGCTCCCGGTGACCGTTCGGTACACGCTCTACGGAAACCGACCCCTGCCGGTTTCGCTCGTTTCCCGCCGTCCTTCGAAGTCTTTTACTTTAACCCGGTGGGAGGGTCCGATCAACGAGGGCTCAGAGGATGTCACGCAGGTAGCGGCCCGTGTAGCTGCCGGCGGCGCCAGCGACTTCCTCCGGCGTACCCGTGGCGACCACCATTCCGCCCCCGGAACCACCCTCCGGACCGAGGTCGATGACCCAATCCGCCGTCTTTACGACGTCCATGTGATGTTCGATCACGAGGACCGTGTTCCCCAGTTCGACCAGTCGGTGCAGGACCTCGAGCAGGATGCGCACGTCCTCGAAATGAAGCCCGGTCGTCGGTTCATCCAGGATGTACAGGGTGCGTCCCGTCCCTCGCTTCGAGAGCTCCGATGCGAGCTTGACCCGCTGGGCCTCGCCGCCGGAGAGCGTCGTAGCGGACTGGCCGAGGTGTATGTAACCCAGGCCTACATCCGACAGGGTGGAGAGGTGCCGCTTCACGCGCGGTATCGGATCGAAGAACTCGAGTGCCTCGTCCACGGTCATGTCGAGCACGTCCGCGATGCTCTTCCCCTTGTACAGGACCTCGAGGGTCTCGCGATTGTAGCGCCGCCCACGGCACACGTCGCACGGCACGTACACATCGGGCAGGAAGTGCATTTCGATCTTCACCAGGCCGTCGCCCCGACACGCCTCGCAACGCCCCCCTTTGACGTTGAAGCTGAAACGGCCCGGACCGTCTCCGCGTATCCTGGCCTCTGGAAGCTGGGAGTAAAGCTGGCGGATGGGCGTGAACAGGCCCGTGTACGTGGCCGGGTTCGAGCGTGGGGTTCGACCGATCGGGCTCTGATCCACGTCGATCACCTTGTCCACCAGGTCCAGTCCCTCGATGGAATCGTGGGCTCCCGGAACCGTGCGGGCCCGATGAAGCTCGCGGGCCACGCGCCGGTACAGCACGTCTTCCACCAGGGTGGATTTTCCGGACCCGGACACGCCGGTGACCGCTATGAAGCGCCCGAGCGGAAAGCTCACGTCGAGGTTCTGCAGGTTGTGCTCGGTCGCCCCGCGGACGACGAGCGCCTCGCCCTCCCGCCCGGTCTTCCGCTCCGCCGGCACCGGGATCTCCCTGTCTCCCCGGAGGTAGGCGGCGGTGAGTGAGTCCTCCGTCGCCAGTAGCTCGTCCACGGTTCCCGACACCAGGATCTCCCCACCATGCCGGCCGGCCCCCGGGCCCATATCCACCACGTGGTCGGCGGCCCGCACCGTGGCTTCGTCGTGCTCGACGACCAGCACCGTATTCCCGAGGTCCCTGAGCTGAAGGAGAGTATCCAGGAGGCGGCGGTTGTCCCGCGGATGGAGGCCGATACTCGGCTCGTCCAGCACGTACAGGACGCCGACCAGGCGGCTTCCGATCTGAGTGGCCAGGCGAATGCGCTGCGCCTCGCCGCCCGCCAGCGAGTCGGCAGACCGGCCCAGGGTCAGGTACCCGAGACCCACCTGGGCCATGAAGTTCAGGCGCTCGCACACTTCCTTGAGGATCGGGCCCGCAATCTCCCCTTCGAGAGGCTCGCCGGCGCGACCTGCCTGCATGCCCTCGAACAGCGCGAGAGCGTCGTCCACGGACAGCTCGACGATCGTCGTGAGGCGTTGACCGTCCACGGTCACCGCCCGACTCTCGGCCCGCAGCCGGCCTCCCTCGCAATCCGAGCATACCCGGGCCGTCATGTACTCGTGGAGGTTCCGGCGAACGGTGTCGCTGTCCGTTTCGTGGTACTGCCGGCGGATCAGTTCGAGCGCACCCTCCCACTCCAGGTCAGGGTCGCCCTCGAGGACCGCGGTCTGCTGATCGTCCGTGAGCACGCCCCACGGGCTGTTCAGGTCGAACGCGTGCTTTTCCGCGAGCGGCGGCAGGAACTTTCGCGCCCAGCGGCCCGCGGGGACCCCCCAGGGCAGGATGACGCCTTCCAGGATGGAAATCCGCGCATCCCCGATCGAAAGCTCCCGGTTCGGCTCGAGGCGCACTCCGAGGCCGTCGCACGACGGACAGGCGCCGTATGGAGAGTTGAACGAGAACTGCCTGGGCTCGAGCTCGGGAATGCTGATTCCGCACTCGGCGCACGCGTAGTGCTCACTGAACAGATGTCGCTCCGGGGCGGAGTCATCCGCGCCGGGATCCGATGCGTGCTCCAGCACTTCCACGGTGCCCGCGGCCATGCGGAGAGCCGTCTCGATGGACTCGGCCACCCGGGCCCTTTCGCTCTCCCCCAGGACCAGCCGGTCCACCACGACCGAGATGTCGTGGTTCAGGCGGCGGTTCAATTGGGGCGGCTCCGACAGGTCGATCAGGTTTCCGTCCACCCGCGCCCGGACAAAGCCTTCCTGAAGGGCCTCGTCGAACAGGTCTCGAAATCCTCCCTTCCGACCGCGAATGAGAGGCGCCAGGATCTCGACCCTCGTTCCATCCGGCCATGCAACGACACGGGAGGCGATCTGCGTGGCAGACTGGCGACGCACCGGCCTTCCACAATCCGGACAGTGGGGCGTGCCGACCCGGGCCCAGAGAAGTCGGAGGTAGTCGTAGATCTCGGTCACGGTCCCGACAGTGCTGCGCGGGTTGCGGGCGGCCGAACGTTGCTCGATCGCGATCGCCGGAGACAGGCCGTCTATCTTATCGACGTCCGGTTTCTCCATCACGCCCAGGAACTGGCGGGCGTACGCCGAAAGCGACTCTACGTAGCGCCTCTGCCCCTCCGCGTAGATCGTGTCGAATGCCAGCGATGACTTGCCGGATCCCGACAGCCCGGTCACGACGGTGAGCCGGTTCCGCGGGATCGCGACGTCTACGTCCCTGAGGTTATGCTCACGCGCCCCGCGTACGACGAGGTATCCGGCTTCGTCCTGGCTCAACCGACCGTCTCTCCCCGCCACAGGTCTTCGAGGCTCTCGCGCTGCCTCACCACTTTCCACCCGTCGTCGTCCACCATCACCTCGGCCGGTCGGGGACGGGCGTTGTAGTTGGAAGCCATAACGAACCCATACGCTCCTACGTCACGGACGGCGAGCAGGTCGCCCGGCCGGACCCCGTGAAGCGGGCGCTCCGTGCCCAGCTTGTCGCCGGATTCGCAGGTGGGACCCAACACTTCCACCGTATCGGGGCCTTCCAGCGAACCCTCGAGGGGCTCGATTCGGTGCTGCGCACCGTACAGCGAGAACCTGCCGAAGTCGGTAAACCCCCCATCGCACACGAGGGCCGGGTGTCCGTCCCTCTCTCGCCGATACAGGACCCGCGTGACCAGGGTGCCGGCGCGCGCAGCGATCGAGCGGCCGGGCTCGTATCGCACCCCGAGGTCCGTCCCGTCGAGGCGCTCCCGTACGATGCGCACGAGTTCCGCCGGTTCCAGGTCCGCACCGTCCTCGTCATACGCCACGCCGAGGCCGCCGCCAAGGTCCAGCTCGCGAACCGCGTGTCCTGAGGACTCGAGATCCCGGACGAGGCGCAAGAGCACTTCGATCGCTCCTTCGTACGGCTCCAGCGAGTCGAGACCCGATCCCAGGTGAAAGGCCAGCGTCGTGGGCTCGACCCCCTTCGCCCCATCCAGAGCGATCCATGCCTCCTGGATCTCGGATGGGCCGAACCCGAACTTGGCGTCGGCCCGCCCGGTTTCCAGCGACGGGTGGGCGCCCGCCCGGATTCCAGGACGAACCCGCAGGCCGACACGTGCCGGTGGGCCTTCCAGCGAGGCCCCCGCCCGGACCGCGGCTTCCACTTCGTGCGCGGCCTGGAGAACCACCAGGTCGAGGCCACGTCGAATCCCCTCCTCGACCGCTTCCGGAGGTTTGGGCACTCCTCCGAGCACGATCCGTTTGGCGGGAATCCCGGCGGCGAGGGCACGGGCCATCTCGCCCACGGTCGATGCCTCGAAGCCGATCCCGTGCGTAGTGAGCCGGGCCAACACGCCCAGGTTGTAGTTGGCCTTCACCGCGTAGCAGATACGGGAGGGATCACCTACCGCGTCGATCCACCGGCAGACACCGGCGTCGAGAATGCGCGCATCGTATACGTAGGTTGGAGTTCCTTGCTCGCGGATGATCTCCGAGAGAAGCTCCGTGTCGAGACTCGTGTGTGGTCGGACGGTCAAGTTGCGTACTCGTGTTCGGGAGAATCCGGTAAGGTCCGGATCGAGGTCAACGGGGAACGAGGATGCGCCCGGCGGACGGCACGATTTCGGCCACGATCGGAGTTTCTCCTCTCGGCTCGCCGTCGATCTGGGCGGCGACCGGCGGATCCGACTCGACGGAGACCTTGCGGGCCTGCAGGAAGATCATCCGGTCGTCGCCCGAGTACTTCTGAAAGACGACTCGAGTGAGCATCGCCGCCATGTCGGGAAGGTGCCGGGGCGAGAAGATCGCGACGTCCAGGAGTCCGTCCTGGAATGACGTCCGCGGCGCCACCTTGAGCTCGACCGGAAGACCTCCCGCTCCGATGATCCCGGCGTTGGCCAGCAGCACCATTGAAGCCTCGACCTCGATCTCTTCATCGTCGGCCACGATGTGGTAGGTGGTTCGACTCGGCGTCACCACGTGCTTGAGGCCGCCCACCAGGTAGGCAAGTACTCCGAGTCGGTTCTTGAGCTCCGTCGTGGCACTCGCCATTACCTCCGCGTCGAGGCCCGCCCCGGCGATCAGGGCGAAGTACTCGTCATCGATCCGGCCGAGGTCGATGCGCTCGGTCTCACCCTCCACGGCCACTCTGACGCTGTCTTCCAGTGAAACCGGCACTCCGAAGTTGAGGGCCAGCTGGTTTCCCGTTCCGAACGGAAGCAGTGCGACGGGAACGTCGCTGCCGGCTGTGCCCCGGAGTGCCAGGGCGATCGTCCCGTCCCCGCCCGCCGCAACCACCGCCTTGCATCCCGCCTGGACCGCGGCACGAACGACCCGAAGGCCGTCCTCGACGCTCGTGGACTCGACGATGTCGAACGGGACCCGGTGCGATGCCATCGCACCGGCGATACGCCGGCGCAGAGCATCTCTCTGTCCGCCCGCCGCCTTGGGGTTGAGCAGGACCAGGTACCTCTCGGAATCCGGTATCGGGTATTCAGACTCCACGCCGGGCAATCTCCTCCAGTCGCCGCACCCGTTCCTCGGTTGGAGGATGGGTCCGGAACAGGCCGCTCAAGCCGCCCGCTCTCAGCGGGTTCACGATGGCCAGGTGCGCGGCGCTCGGGTTCAAATCCATGGGCCGGCGACGGGCCTCCGCCTCCAGCTTCTTCAAGGCCGACGCCAGGGCATGTGGCTGTCCGCTGATCTCCGCTCCAATCCGGTCCGCCCGGTACTCTCCCGCCCGGCTGATGGCCATCTGGATCAGCATGGCTGCAACGGGGGCCAGGATCAGCATCATCAGGCCACCGATCGCTCCGCCCCGGTTGTCATCTCCGCCGAACCAGAAGCCGAGACGCGCAAGCATCACCACGGCTGCGGCCAGGGTGGCCGCGACAGTGCCGATCAGCATATCCCGGTTCTTGATGTGCGCAAGTTCGTGTCCGAGTACGCCCGCCAGTTCGTCCGCGCTCGCGACCTGCAGCATCCCCTGTGTCACGCATACCACAGCGTGCGCGGGGTCGCGGCCGGTGGCGAACGCGTTCGGCTGATGCGACGCCGAGATTGCCACGGCCGGCATCGGCAGCCCGGCGCGCTGCCGGAGATCGTCCACCATGTCGTACAGCCCGGGAGCTTCGTGTCTCTCGAGAGGACGCGCCCGGTACATGCGGAGCACGGCACGATCCGAGAACCAGTAGGCGCCGAAGTTGAACACGGCCGCAAACCCCAGCGCGATAATCATGGCCGATCGGCCGCCGAACCAACCGGCGATCGCCACGAACAGGGCCGTCATCAGGGCCATCAGGCCGAAAGTCTTGATGTAGCTCATGCACCAACCTCCAGGGGCCGGAATCTATAGTCAGAAGTTCCAGTCCCGGAAGAGCATCAGGCCGTACGTGCGCCGGCTATACGAGCTGAAAGAGTAACCGTACGACGCGTATCTCTTGAACCGGTCTTCCGTCACGAATTCGAGCCGCCAGTAGCGGGAGAACGACCACTCGAGACCAAATCCCGGCAGCTGACCACCCAGTGGCTGGGTCGCACTCACGAACAGGTCTGGCGTAAGGTATCGACCGATCTCGAGTTCCGTGCCGTACAGCAAGCTCGTCGTGCTCCCGGATTCGATCGGGCCCGCCTGCCCCGTGGACCGGATGTCGAAGTAATCCACAAGCCCCACCCCGCTCACCAGCACCTGGGAGAACTGATTGCTCACCGTCCCGAGGAGACTCTCGCGAACCAGCGATGCTGCGAACTCTCCTCCCTCCGTCCCGGCCCCGATGCAGGCCGTCGAAAACAACAGAAAGCAGATTTCGTCCGCCCCGGGAAGAGGCGGGTCGCTGGAGGTCTGGAGCGTCGGCGCCGTAGCGGTCCCGCCGATATCCACGGTAATCGTCACCGGGCCCAGGTCAGACCGGGTTTCGTACTCGGCCTGGATGTCCAGGTTCGGGTCCATGCCGGGCGCTCCCGTGAACGTGATCGAGCCGCTGGCGATCTGGAGCTGCCTCGAGTACAGGCTCGACAGGTCCGTCCCCGAACCCGATACGTAGCGGTACTTTCCGCGGGCCAGGTTCAGGGTGCCGAAAGCGATCAGATCGCCAAGAGCCCGGTCCATCTGCACGTCCAGTGTGCCCGCCAACTCGACTTCGAGGGCCTGTGATCGTAGCCAGAAATTCGGGCCGATGCTGATCTCGGCGTCCATGCGCAGATTCTGCATGAACGGGTTCTGGGCCCTCTCGAAAAGGCGCTGCTCCAGCACGAGCGTGGTGTCGATCAGGGCCGTGACCATCGGATCGGTGAGATCCACCGCCTGTTGCCTCCGCATGAAGCGCTCAGCACGGACCTGGCCCTCGGAGATCCTGAAAGTGCCGGTCAACTCGGGAGAGCGGTAGAAACCTCCGAGGTGTCCTCCTCCGTCGAGCAGGAACTCCGCCATCCGCCGGTCCATCGCCCGGAACCGGTTCATGTCGATCGTCAGGTCGAACCCGAGGTTCGTCGGTGCCTGCGTGTCGATCGCCCCTCGCAGCGTGGCGGAGCCGCCCGCCGACGAACTCAACCTCCCCGACTGAAGCAGGGCTCTCGTCCCATCGAACGTGAGCGAAGCGGTAATGTCCTCGAACCGTATGCCGAGGTAGGGCACGGTCGCTGCGGCGTCGGTCAGCGTGGCCGCCCCATCGAGACGCAGGGCGTTCGGTTCACCGGACAACTCAATGCGGCCGGCCCCGAACCCCTCCACGTCCTGGAGGCTCTGGAACGCCAGTTCCAGCGGCTCGATGGGCAGGCTGTCAGCCTCCACGACCAGGCGAAGAGGGTTCGGCGACAGCCGGCGTTCCCTGTGTCTCAGCGCGAGGTCCGTGAGGATCGATCCGTCAAGCCTGCCGAGAAGCGTGCCGTTCTCGTGCAGGCTGATACCCATGGTCATCCGACCGTCCGCGTAGTCGGCATCGCCTTCAAGACGCTGGTACGCGAACCCGCGAACGGCAGGATCCGACACCTCGAACGAGAGGTCCCACGCCGGATCGTCCGCCGTTCCCCTGAGGTGTCCGTCCGCGTCCAGGACTCCCTCGTACTGGAGCTCTTCGTCCGGTATTCGCGACAGGCTCGCCAGGTCGAAGCCCCGGACCTCGAAGTCGAGGTTCGCGGCGCCACTGTCCGGAACGACCCCCTCGAGACGCAGGGCGGCTCCGTCCTCTCCCCGCAGGTGAAATCCGGTGGAGGCGAAGCCCTCATCGCCCCACACGATCTCGGCGGGTCCGTCCAACGTCATCCTCCGGGCTCCCAGCGCGGCGGTGAGCCGCTCCAGCCCAAATCGTTTCTCCGTTTCCGTCCACTGGATCCGCGCACGGGCATCGAACTCGAGGCTGGATCCGCGTCGCGCGTACAGATCCACGTCGCTCAGGGTGGAGTCCTGGCGAACCCACAGGACATCGGCGCTGTCGAGCGTGGTGCCGCTTCCGGCAAGGCGCCACACGGTGGCTCTCGCGGTCAGTTGATCCAGCACCCTCGGGTCGTCGATGTCGACCGTCAGGACGACCGAGTCCGCCTGGATCGGGCCATAGCTGACGCCCCGGCCATGCAGGCGTCCTCCGAACGAAAAGTCCTTGAGGTTGCCGGACAGGATGCCCAGGGCCTGGATGGACCCGGCGATCGTGTCGGGAGCCTCACCGCTCGCAGGCGCGACCGCGCCCGGTTCGGCGTCATCGTCGCCCGGAAACGCGGCGAACAGACCCTCGTGGCTGGTGTCCTGGCGGGCCGGATTTCGCCCCGGAACGATCCACCGATTCCACGACGCGAGGTTTGGGGCGTACACGTCCAGGATCAACGACCCTCTCGTCTCCTCAGCGAGTCCGAAAGTGCCTCTTCCCCTGACCCGGCCGGCATCCGTCTGGATGGCGAAGGTGTCTGCCACGGCCAGCCCGTCGGAAACGGTGAAACGGAGCAGGCTGGAATCGACCCGCGCGCCTTCGATGAGAGACTGCAGGATGGTCAGGTCGAAGGTGGCCTCGAGGGTGGCCGGGTCCGTGCCCACTCCCCGCACCCGCCCCTCGACGGCCAGCCGTGTGGCCGGCGCCTG
>JAUVPT010000279.1 GCA_030598525.1 Gemmatimonadota bacterium | reverse complement strand
GCGCGTCCCTCTTCCTCACGGACCACGGCGAGGTTGGTGCTGGTCTCCACCAGGCCCTCGATATCATTGCTCATCGCCATCACGCCGTGCGGCAGTGCCGTGACGAGCGACAGGAGCTTGCGCGTGGAGGCTTCCGTTAACGCATCGGCCGGAAGGGGCGCGTCCCCTACTTCGAACGACATGCCAGGATCGGCCGCCGAGAGTTCTGCCGCTGAAGCTTCGAGCTCCGAGGTCAGGGTCTCTCGCACTGCCGTCGGGATCCCATTGACCGCGGGTACGACCACAACGGCTGAGACTTCGCGGGGAATCGCATTGTGCGCGTTGCCACCGCCGAACGAAGCGATACGAACGGGCTCCGCCAGGGCAGAGGCGTGCAATGCGCGGGCAAGGATCTTGAGTGCGTTGCCTCGCTGCAGGTGGATGTCGACGCCCGAATGACCGCCCTTCAACCCGGCGACACGGACGGCAATCGCGCTGCTTCCCTCCCCCACCGCAGACCTCTCCACTGCCAGGTGGAGATGCGAGTCGGCGCCTCCCGCGCATCCGATCGTGAGGACGCGTTCTTCCTCGGAATCGAGATTGATCAACCGTCTTCCTTCAAACAGACCCTCGCCCAGACCGCCGGCCCCCGTCAGGCCGGTCTCCTCGTCGATCGTGAACAGGAATTCAAGCGGCCCATGGGTCAGTTCATTGTCTTCCATGATCGCGAGCATTGTGGCGACCCCGATGCCATTGTCCGATCCGAGCGTGGTCCCGTCCGCCCGCAGGTACTCTCCATCCAGTACGGGCCGAATGGCGTCGTTGTCGAAGTCGAACTGAACGTCTGAGTTCTTCTCTTGCACCATGTCGAGATGGGATTGGAGAATCGTCGGGGTCGTCGACCGGCTCCCACCGGCGGCCGGTTTTCGGACCACCACGTTGCCGGTCTCATCCACCGTGTATTCCAGCCCGAGGCGGTCGGCGACGGAGATCACGAACTCGCGTGCCCTGTCTTCTTTCTTGGAACCCCGCGGTATGGTAAGAAGCTGGTCGAAGTAGGCCCAGACGGCTGAAGGTTGGAGTTCTGAAACGAAGGTCATGGTCCCTCCTCTTGGTACGCGCTGAGCCTCAAGACGGCCTCGTCGCGGGATCGATCACGCTGGCGGGTACGGTCATTGGACGACAACTTCGGCACGATACGGCGTGGACCCTCTCGCGTCCATAATCTCGAAGTCGAGCGATGCATCGCGCTCCACACTCCGGAGGCAACGGATGAGCGATCGGACGGACGTTCCCTACGTACCGGCTGATACCAACATGGCTGAGCTGACGTTCAAGGCGGTCATCCTGGGCGTCATCATGGCCATCGTCCTCGGCGCGGCCAATGCGTACGTGGGGATGAAGGCGGGGCTGACCGTGGCCGCCGCCTTTCCAGCGGCAGTGGTCGCGATGGCCGTTCTCCGTCCGTTTCGGGGCACGATCCTGGAGGAGAACATCGCCCGGACCACGGCGTCCGTAGGAGAGTCCCTCATGGCCGGGGCGATCTTCACTATCCCGGCCTTCGTGATCACAGGGGCCTGGGACACGCTGCGCTACTGGGAAAGCACCGCCATCATGCTGGTCGGTGGAGTCGTGGGAGTGCTGTTCGTCATCGTACTCCGTCGCACCCTGGTGGTGGAGGCCGACCTCCCATTTCCGGAGAGCGTGGCGGCGGCGGAGATCGTGAAGGCGGGACAGGGCGGACAGACCGGCGCCAAGTTCGTCTTCGGGGGTATCGTGCTCGCCGCGGTCTGGGAGCTCTTCAAGAACTCCAACGGCATCCTGCTGATCAAAGAGAAAACAGCTGGAGCCATCGCTTTCGGACAGTCTTCGATTTCCGTTCTCGGCGAGAAGACGGAATACGCGGGTGGCGGTTTGTACATGCAGACGCCGGCGGCTTCTCCGATGCTCATGGGAGTCGGGTATATCGTCGGGTTCCGGGTGGCAGCGATTCTCTTCGCCGGGGCGATCATGGGTTGGCTCTTCCTCGTTCCGCTGGCCGTGTTCCTTAATCCGAGCCTGAGTGCAGGAATGGCTTCGACCGGGGACCTCGTGACGCTCAGCGAGGACGTCTGGTTCAACCAGGTCCGTCCACTTGCCGTCGGAACCATGATCGTCGCAGCATTCTGGACCCTGTGGGGCCTGAGGGGGCCCCTGATTTCCGGGATCCGGAAGGCACTGGCTGACATGAAGCTGGGACCCGTGGATGGAGAGAAGGCTCCGCGGACCGAGGTTGACCTTCCCCTCAACTGGGTATTCCTGGGGATCGGGGCCATGGGGGTCGCGACCTTCTTCCTGTACCTCTACTTCACGGGTTCTGTCCTCGGAGCCGCAATACTCACAGCAGTCATGCTGGTTCTCGGATTCCTGTTCGCGGCGGTCGCCGGGTACCTGGTTGGCCTGATCGGGAACTCGAACAACCCGATTTCCGGGTTGACGCTGACGGCTCTGCTGGTCGCTGCGATCCTCATGGTGGCGATCGGACTGACCGACATGAGCGGAGTGGCGGGGGTCCTGGCAGTAGCGGGCGTCGTTTGCTGTGCGGCGGGGGTCGCCGGAGACATGATGCAGGACCTGAAGGTCGGGCATCTTCTCGGTGGCACTCCGTGGCGTATGGAGATCGGAGAGATCGTCGGGGTGATCGGCGCTGCAGTCGTCCTGGCCGTCGCGCTGAACGTGATGCACGCTGCTTATACGATCGGATCCGCTGAGCTCCCGGCTCCGCAGGCCGGTCTGATGGCACTGATCGCCACCGGCATCGTCGGCGGCGAGATGGCGTGGCCGCTGGTGATCACCGGCATGTTCTTCGCCGTCGGCCTCATTCTCGTCAACGCCCCCGCCCCGATGCTGATCGCCGTCGGGATGTACCTGCCCTTTTACTCTACCGCCGCGATCTTCGTCGGGGGGTTGATCAAGGCGTTCTTGGAGTGGAGGCAGAGAAGGATGGACACCACGGAGGAGCAACGCCAGGATTCCGAAAATAAGGGCATCCTTCTTTCCTCAGGATTCATCGCCGGAGAATCCCTCATGGCCGTAACCCTGGCCTTCCTCTTCCTGGGTCAAGACTTCGTGCCGCTGCTGGCCCGCTGGAAGGCTGCCCTCACCCCTTCAGGCGACGGCAGCTTCGTGCTCGGTCTGCTGGCATACCCCGTCGTCATAGGTCTGCTCGCGTGGGTGCCCCTGAGGAATCTCAGGAACGGATCGGGAGGTGAAACCGGGTGATCGGCCGACGTATGCGGGCGCGGAACGGTGGGCTCCCGGCAGGGCCGAACCTTCTCGACATGACTCCGGTGCGGGAGGTGGAGTGGGAGGAAGACGAGAGTGGGATCGTCACGCTCGTTCGTACACGCCCCCGCATCCGGGGACCGCGATCCATGGGGAGAT
>JAUVPT010000258.1 GCA_030598525.1 Gemmatimonadota bacterium | reverse complement strand
GGCAGCGCACGAACGGAAGTTCCTGGAGCGCCAGAATCGCTCCAAGGTCCAGTTGGATGGAACCCAGGGGAGTCAGAAAGTACTCCGCGGAGCTCGTTGCCAGGCCGCGGAGTGCCACGTGATGACTGGGACCGAGGAGAACCACCCGTCGGATCTCGTTTGCCCAGGGAGCGAGGCCGGAGTAAGCGGTCGCGGCGATCGGACCGGAATAAATGTAGCCGGCATGAGGCGCGATCAGCGCCTTCGGTCGTCCGAGGGGGCGGACGGACGCCGAGCGTCGGGCGCATTCGGCAAGAGCGGTTCTGAGGGCGGACGCCCCCGAGGGATAGAAGGTCCCCGCAACAGCGGGCCTGCGAATCCTCCCGCTATCGAGAGCATGGGTGCTGATGTCCATCGTCCCGCTCCCCGTTTCGGCTCCACATGAACGGCAATCCGTCCGGCATTGCGCAGGCCGCCGGAAGCGATAGCCTTAGGACATAGCCGGCTGCTGTGCCGGGCTTCTGCGCCCCGATCCAACAGTGGAGAGATACCGACCATGCGACCCATATTCCATACCCGGTCATACGCAGCGGTTCCCTGGACCCTCGCGATCGTGCTCCTCACCGGTGCGTGCGCGTCGGGCGGGCCGATATACACGTTCCAGCCCACCGAAGCGCCGCTCCACTACACGCTGTCGAGCGAAGGCGGCAACGAAATCGAGACGCCGGCTGGAGCGCAGGGAGCCACGTACACCAGCGAAGCCGCTTTGACACTGGCGTTTGGGGAAATAACTGAAGAGGGAACGCCGTTCACGGTCACCATCGAGTCGATAGTCCTCGAAACCGGCGGTGACTTCGGCGGCTCTACCACGGATCTCTCAGAGGATCTGGCCGGGAAGCCATTCGCAGGATCGATGGCCCCGGACGGGTCGCTCACTTTTACCGAAGTCCCGGAATTCGCGAGGGACAACCTGTCTGTCGCGGACATGCAGCGGGTCGCCTCAGCCTTGCTGTTCCCACTCCCCCCCGGTGGGAACATGGCGGTTGGAAGCTGGGCGCACCGGGTGACGCTCCCGATGGGGGGAGGTCTCGAGGGTGAGTCCGTGTACGATGGCCTGATCTCGGCGGCCGGGGATACCGTCTGGAACGAGATTCCCGCCACCCTGTTCGTCTCCGAGGGAGTGGTTCACATGGAAGGGACGGGACAACCGCAGGGCGCCCCATCGGAGATCGATCTCATCAACGAAGTGGAAACGCGTTTACTGTATTTCTGGGACCACTCTCGCGGCGTCCTGCTGGCGATCGAGGGAAGCGGAGAGGGCGGTGGGGACATCTCGACGATGGGCTTCAGCATGCCGATGGCCGTGTACTCGAAGATTGATATCCAGCTGGTGCAATAAGCGGGAATTCTCGCCTCTCAGAACGAAAGAGGCCGCCCGGGAGGCGGCCTCTTTCACTTCAGCTACCGTTTCCTCGGAGGGTGTCCTTCATTTCTCCGGGTCCAGGATGGTCTCGATCCGGGCCAGGGAATCCTGCAGGTGAAGCCGGGTCATCCGGCTCGTTCCTGCCCCCAGGCGATTCCGGATCTCACGCTGCAACGTCTCCAGCTCGCCGCGGACCACCGCCCGGATATCGGACTGCGGCAGGTTGACGTTCGTGAAATACTCGTCCAGGCCCGGGAACGAGAATGTCGGACCGGAAGGACCGTCCCCGTTCATCAGCTCGTCCAAGCGCTCCAAATAGCCGCGCTGCAGGTTTCGCCGGTACGTGTCGATAGAGCCACCCGTACGCAACTCGGTCCACACGCCTGACCTGACGTCGGTCATCATCTGCGTGAGCGAGTAGGTGCCGTCGCCGAACCGGGCTTCGGCTTCTATCAGTCGCTGCATGCGCCCGGCCTGGAGCACGTTGTTGAGCACGCCGACCTGGAGGCGCCGCATGCGCTCCACAGTGCCCACGTTCTCGATCCTGCCGAGGATCTCTTCGTCGATCATCCAGGTGGGTGGCGCGAAGGCCTCATCGCTGATGAACTGCATGGCCCGCTTCTGGGTGTCCTCGGCCACGGGCTCGTAGATGATGCCCTCCTGGCCCTGCCGCTTCCGGGTCCGCACCACGCCACCGATGTTGGCGACGACGTGTCCCATGTAGCGGTTCCATTGGCCCGTGAGCTGGTTGTACAGCTCCTCGAGTTCCGACCAGTCCTTGCCCTCCTCGAAGGTCCAATCCATCAGGCTCGGGAGAATCACCTTGAGGTTGGCGATCCCCAGCTCACCGGCCTCCATGGCGTCTGACCCGATCGCCTCGGTCAGCGAGGTCGGGTCCACGGCGCTCGGGTCCCCGAACCAGAAAGTCGGTTCGTTCTCTCGCTCGCGGATCCAGTCGTTCAGCGTTTCCATCTCGGCGTCGGGTGAATCGGCGTCGATGATGGGCCGGTAGCCCCACATGATCGAGTAGTCGTCATACGGCCCGACTCGTGGATCAAAGCAAGCTCCCTCGTCTTCGGGCTGTGCCACGTAATTGAAGCGCGCGTAGTCCATGATCGACGGGGCCACGCCCATGCGGCATACGAAACCGGGAGCCCTCAGGGAATCCACTGGATAAGCGGAACTCGCCTTCATGTTGTGCGGCAGGCCAATCGTGTGCCCCACTTCGTGAGCTGCCACGAAACGGATCAGTCTGCCCATTGTCTCGTCGGACAGCTTCACCGCCCGCGCCTCGGGATTGGCAGCGCCCGTCTGGATCAGATACCAGTTGCGCAGCAGGTTCGCGATGTTGTGGAACCAGCCGATGTCGCTCTCGAGGATCTCCCCCGAGCGCGGGTCGTGTACGTGCGGTCCGAACGCATTCTGGATGTCCGAGGGGAACCAGCGGATCACTGAATAGCGGATGTCCTCCGGACTGAACTCCGGGTCCTCCTCCGCCGTGGGCGGGTCCTTCGCGATGATCGCGTTTCGGAAACCGGCGTGCTCGAAGGCCTGCTGCCAGTCCTCCACGCCCGCCTTGAGGTATGGGCGCCACTTCTCGGGCGTGGCGGGATCGATCCAGTAGACGATCGGCTCGACCGGGTCCACCAGCTCTCCACGCAGGAACGCGGCTGTGTCCGCGGGCTCCAACCGGTAGCGCGTGATGTAGGTACGCTCCACGACGTCGTGATCGCTGAGGCCGTAGTCGGTCTGTTGGACGCTGAAGAAGCCGACGCGCTCGTCGAACAGGCGCGGCTGCATCGGAACCTCCGGCAGCAGCACCATCGACTGGTTCATCTCGACCGAAATCGTACCGGTCGATGAGTTGGAGGGCGGCTCTTTCGCCTTGTACGTGAGAACGTGCCGCACCTCGATGTTCTCCGGGAAGCTCTTCGTCCACTCGAGGTACGAGCGGTCCTTGTCGAGGCTGGAGACCTTGTAGTTCTCCCGGCTGGAAGCCGGAAGGCCGAGGAAGGGTACGTCCTCCGTGAACAGGGCCGTGGTCTCGATCACGACGGCCGAGCTGTCCGCGTTCCAGGCCTCGATGTCGAAGGCCGCGACGATCGGCTCGAAGTTCGAGCTCCGAACCGCCTCGTAAATGGGAAGTGAATCGGCGGCCACGTTCTCGTATGACACGATGCGGAGGAGCACCTTGTCATGGTTCTTCTGCCAGCGGACCGTCTGGGTGTTGTTCTTCAT
>JAUVPT010000281.1 GCA_030598525.1 Gemmatimonadota bacterium | reverse complement strand
TTCTACGACGTCTCGTCGGTGAGCGGGGAGTACTTCGAGCGCGAGGACGGGGGGCGAGGAGCGGCGTTCGGGGACTACGACAACGACGGCGACGTGGACGTGTTCATCGTCAACAACGGCGGTCCGGGCATCCTGCTGCGAAACGACGGCGGCAACCGCAACCGCTGGCTCGAGGTCCGGCTCGAGGGCAGGCAGAGCAATCGCTCCGCGATCGGTACCCGGCTTCGGCTCGTGGTCGGAGGCACGGTCCAGATCCGGGAGGTGGGCTCCCAGGCCTCGTATCTCTCGCAGAACAGCCTCACGGAGCACTTCGGGCTGGGGGCAGCGCCGAGGGCGGACACGCTCGAGATCCTGTGGCCGAGCGGGTCTCGCCAGGTGCTGCTGGACGTCGCCGCCGATCAGTTACTGGACGTCGTGGAGGGCGAGGAACCGGCGAAAACGGCCGGAGGGACCGAAAGGGAGCAGGTCCTCCGGTTCTGGGAACTCTACCGGGAAGCGACCGGTCACCGCGTTGCCGGCCGCACTCGGGAGGCGGCCTCGGCCTACGAGAGCGCGCTGGGCCTGAAAGACGACCACGAAGATGCGCTGTACTACCTGGGGAACATGTACATGGACCTGGGCGCGCACGCGTCAGCCGAAGAGGCGTGGCGACGTCTCGTGCAGGTCGGCCGTTCCAGTGCGAAGGCACACTCCAGGCTGGGCGACCTCTACCGCTGCCCGGAGCTGGACGAGTTCTTCGATCTCGATGCAGCAGAAGCAGAGTTCCGGCTGGCTCTGGACATCAACAGGGAGGACGTCGGCCCCCTCCTGCAGCTCGGTCAGATCGCCCTCCTCCGGGGCGAGGTTAAGAAGGCACTCGACTACTTCGAGACCGTGATCGGCTCCAACGACTCGAGCGTGGACGCCCACTTCTTCAAGGGCTACATCGCCTGGAAGAGGGGCGAGACTCAGCGGGCCCATGACTCGTTTGCGCGGGCCGTCAGCCTGGCCCGGCCCGCGGAGCCCGCCGACGGGATGTCACGGGAAGGTGACACCCGCGCTGGATCGTCGCCGCTGGTAGCCTCCTCATCGAGGTGCCGGGGATTGCGCGCTCACACCGACGACCTCCGGACCGTCGAGGATTCCACCGCCGCGGGAGAGGCGGAGTCGAGCTACCGCCGGCTCGACGGATACCTCGATGAGGTGAGACGAAAGCTCCCGTAGTAGTCCGGAACCTTCGAGGGAGGTCGAGGATCCATGGCAAGATCAGTCGCTGAGCTATCGTTTTCGACACTGGTGAGCCTGGCGTGTCTCACGGGCTGTGGTGGTGCAGGATCGCCTGCCGCCGGAGGCGATGTGGATTGGCCGCGGGCTCCCGGCGATGTGACGGTCGATCCCGCGCTGGAAGAACGGGTCGACTCCATCCTGTCCCAAATGACGCTGGAGCAGAAAGTGGGGCAGATGGTCCAGGCGGAAATCCAGAGCGTCTCAGTATCGGACGTCGGAGGATATCACCTCGGCTCGATCCTCAACGGGGGCGGCTCCGATCCGAATCGCTCCAAGGCCTCGAGCGTCACGGACTGGTTGGCGTTGGCTGACGCGTTCTATGACGCATCGATGGATACCTCGCAGGGTGGAGCCGCGATTCCCGTTATCTGGGGAACCGACGCCGTGCACGGCCACAACAACGTCCTCGGCGCCACGTTGTTTCCCCATAACATCGGCCTGGGCGCAACCCGCAACCCGGAGCTGATACAGAGAATCGGCGAAGCCACTGCCCTGGAGGTTACCGCAACGGGAATCGACTGGACCTTCGCCCCGACCCTGGCAGTCGTGAGAGACGATCGTTGGGGGCGCACGTACGAGGGTTATTCGGAGGATCCGGAAATCGTCGGACGGTACGCCGGGAGAATGATCACGGGCCTTCAAGGAAGCGCGCGGTCCCCCGATTTTCTGAGCTCGTCCCATGTCGTTGCGACGGCGAAGCACTTCATCGGCGACGGGGGGACCGACCAGGGGGTTGACCGGGGAGACAACCTGTCCACCGAGCAGCAACTCCTGGATATCCACGCTCGAGGTTATCTATCGGCGCTGGAGTCTGGCGTTCAGACGGTCATGGCGAGCTACAACAGCTGGCGAGGGGCTAAGCTACATGGCCATCGCTACCTGCTCACTGATGTACTGAAAGGACGGCTCGGCTTCGATGGGTACGTCATCGGTGACTGGAACGGACACGCCGAGGTTCCGGGCTGCAGCAACGAGTCATGCCCGGCGGCGATCAATGCCGGCGTGGACATGATCATGGTGCCGGAGGACTGGAAGGCGTTCATCGCGAATACGTTGCGGCAAGTGCGCTCGGGCGAGATTGAAGAGACCCGTATCGATGACGCCGTGCGGCGCATTCTACGAGTGAAGATGCGGGCCGGAACCTTCACCAGCGGCCGCCCGTCGTCCCGACCTCTGGCGGGCGACGCTTCCCTTGTCGGAGCCGCGAACCATCGAAGCCTGGCACGCGAGGCTGTGCGCCAGTCCCTCGTGCTTCTCAAGAACCGAGGGGGTCTGCTGCCGCTGCCGCGCAACCTGAACGTCCTGGTTGCCGGAGATGGCGCAGACAATATCAGCAAGCAGTCGGGGGGATGGTCGGTCACCTGGCAGGGAACCGGGAACGCCAACAAGGATTTCCCCGGCGCCACCTCGATCTTTGCCGGTATTCGGGAGGCGGTCACCGCAGGCGACGGTAGCGCGACCCTGAGCGCGGATGGTTCGTTCGACGAGCGCCCGGATGTCGCGCTTGTCGTCTTCGGTGAGGACCCCTACGCGGAGTACGAGGGCGATCTGGAGTCATTGGACTTCTCCGCGGGGCACGGTGCGAGTCTCGAGCTCTTACGTCGCTTGAAGCAGCAGGGCATACCGGTAGTGTCCGTGTTCCTGAGCGGGCGGCCCCTATGGGTCAATCCGGAGCTCAACGCATCCGCGGCCTTCGTGGCCGCCTGGTTGCCAGGTACCGAGGGCGGAGGCGTTGCGGACGTGTTGTTCCGCGATAGCGACGGCCAGGTGAACTTCGATTTCACCGGCAAGCTCTCATACAGCTGGCCGAGGGATCCTTCCGAGACGAACCCGAATCGCGGCGACCCGGAGTACGAGCCTCTGTTTCCGTACGGCTTCGGCCTGACGTACGGCGTCGTCGATACCCTGTCCGACGACCTTCCCGAACTCGACGGCCCGGTATCGAGACCCGACGAAACCGGCGACCCTCCGCACTGACGGCGGATTGACCGAGACCGTTCCCTTGTCCGATCGCGTGCGACACGAGTGGTGGCAGACCGCCGTCGTGTATCAGGTCTATCCAAGAAGCTTCAAGGACACGACCGGAAACGGCGTTGGAGACCTGCAGGGCATCATCGACAAGATGGACTAC
>JAUVPT010000297.1 GCA_030598525.1 Gemmatimonadota bacterium | reverse complement strand
GGGTCTGTCGGATCCGGCAACGCTCGACCCCGAGTTCGTCCGGGCACTCAAGGCCGTTCGATATCGGGGAGCCACTGCCAAAGTGCACCTGGCGCTCGGTGAGCTGCCCCGATTCGAGGGCCTGCCGGCTTCGGGGCCGCACCTGGGCGGTGCGATCTCCATCAGCCCCAGCCTGGAGTATGTCGAACGCGCTTCGGATGCGGCCAAGTACGGCCGGGTCTCGGAGGCACCCTACCTCGAGGCCGTGATCCCCACGGTGGCAGAGCCGGACCTGGCGCCGGAGGGGAAGCACGGCATGTCGGTGCTCGTGCAGTACGCGCCGTACCACCTGCGCGATGGAACGTGGGACGCGGCCGCTGCCGACGCGCTCGCCGACACGGTCGTCGAGACGCTGGGCCGATATGCACCCAACCTACCGGGTTCGGTCGAGGCGCGGCACGTTCTCACGCCGGCCGGCATGGAAGAGAAATGGGGCCTCCAGGAGGGAAGCATGTTCCAGGGCGAGATGACCCTGGATCAGTTCTTCTTCGCGCGGCCGGTGGCGGGTTGGGCACGCTACCGGACCCCCATCGATGGCCTGTATCTGTGCGGGGCGGGGACTCATCCGGGAGGCGGAGTGACGGGATCGTCGGGGTACCTCGCCGCGCGCAGGATCCTGAAGGACGCGAAGGGGCAGCGCTGAGCCGACCTCACGCGGTATCCGGCTGACGCCCGCTCGAGATCCTCTCCCTGGAGATCGCCGAGCACGTTCCGAATCGGTTCATGAACTCACGAAGACCCCGAGTCCACCTCCTTCACGAACTCGATCAACCCGCGGAAGTAGGTTTCCTGGTCGTCGTACGGAGCCAGGTGGCTGCCCTCTTCGCAGTACAGGTAGCTGCCGTTGGGGAATTCACCGGCCATCCATTCCATGTGAGCCGGGTCCATCGTGTCGTATTGGGCCCCGATCACCAGAGTAGGGGTCTCGATCGTCGCCAGGTCGGCCGAGCGATCCCAATCCTCCAGCGTTCCGCGGAGTCCGAGCTCGCTGGGCCCCTGCATCAGCACATAGATGTCCGGGTTGGTCTTCGCGAACGACCGATTGACCGGCTCAGGCCAATCCTCGAGCGGCATGCGCAGAACGTGATGAACGTAGTGCTGCTCCATCAACAGCTCGACATATCTCGGATTCCCGAAGTCCTCGGCCGCCTCGAACGCCTCGATCTCGGCCAGGGCCGCCGGTTCCATGGCTGGCTTGAGAACGTCGTTTGCGTACGCGTTGTAGGCGGGCACGCTGGACATCATGTTCGAGATGATCAGGCCCTTCAGGTGATCCTGGTACTTCAGCGCATATTCGATAGCAAGGATCCCGCCCCAGGATTGGCCGTACAGGTAGAAGTTGTCGGGCCCGAGGCCAAGCGCCTGGCGCACTTGCTCGACTTCCTCCACGAAACGACCAACCTCCCAAAGGGACGGATCATCGGGTTGGTCCGAAAAGTTGGACCCCAGCTGATCGTAGTAGTAGTACTCGATTCCGGCGTTCGGGAAGTAGCTGTCGAAGGCCTCCAGGTATTCGTGAGTAGCCCCCGGACCTCCGTGCAGGAGCAGCACCTTCATCGTCGGGTGATTGCCTGTCCGCTTGGTCCACACGTTGAACGTGCCGGCCGGCGTTTCAATCGGAATCAACCGAGCCCCTCCGCTCAGTACATCGGAACGGCTCGAGTAGTCGAGATAGGTGTCAGGCGCCGGTCCGTCCTGCGCCACATCGGCCTGACATGCAAGCGCGACGACTCCCGAGACAGCGAGCAGCAGAAACCGCTTCACGTTGACCTCCACTAACGGGGTTCTTGACCGACCGTTTCCCCGGCCGGCGACATGCGTTGGTAGACGGCTTCCAGGTCCGCCCGGGCCAGCACGCGACGTCCCTCCGGTATCTCACCGCCCCAGAGAACGAGTCGGATCTGCCCGTCCGCCAGCTCGATCCCGGTAATCCGGCCGTCGCGGAAGCAGCAGCAGCCGGAATTGAACAGGTTGGGAGCCGGCGGCTCATCGTCACGCGGCGGTCCGCACGGCGCCTCATCTCCGAGCCAACCCCGGTCCGTACAGTTCGACACGATCTCGTCCCAGAACACCTGGTCTTCCGCCCGACTCCGGATCTCCTCCATGTCCAGGCCGAGTCGTCGCTCCAGTTCGTCTACGATGGCGACGGACGCGAACACCGGGCGGTGTGTGTGTCCCGTGATCAAGAGGAGATTCTCATGTCCCTCCGCCCAGCGCCGCATGGCCCGGTGGTGCTTCTCCCGGACCTTTCGATTCGTTGAGGGGGTGTTTCGAGACACGCTCGTGAGATGCTGAATGGGCTTCCAGACAAACCTCACGGTGAACCGCGCCAGGAACGCGAGACCGTCGCTCATTCCGGTGCCCTGGTGCCCGTGGACCAGGAAGATGGACCCGAGACTGCGTTCTCCGAGCCGGACGTCGAGCAGCAGGGACTCGCGGACTTCGAGCGGGGCTCCCGGATGTACGGGGCCCAGTTCATTCCGCACGGCGGCCGGAGAAGCCCATTCCTCATCGTGGTTTCCCCAGAAACGGATCAGGCGACCGTCGGCATGGAAAGACGCTTCTGCGAAGTACGCATCTTCATAGGAGGAGATGACCGAATCCACCCGATTCTGCCACAACTCCTCGACGTCGCCGAGCAGTGCCAGCGTGTACCGCTCTCGGTCGTAGTGTGTGAGAGCATTGAGGTACGCCGACTCGCAGCGACGGAAGTCGTCCGCCCTGTCCCGCTTTCCCCTGTGCATGTCCGACAGGACCACGAGCCTATCGGCCCCGGCGTCCAAGGGCGTGGCCGTCCTACCCCGGTGTCCCGGCGCACGACGCGCTCGCCAGAGGGCCGCCGACAGACCCGCGCTCACCCGCGCTTCGTAGAGAGTAGGTCCCGACCGGGACCTTCGATTCCACATTCGCGCTTGCCCCCCTGCCGATTTCTGACCTCGATCGCAACCTGCGCCCGACCGGACGGGTGCGCCAACTTCCCGTTCTCCGGAACCCCGACCCCCGGAAGAGGGTTCCGAGTGGTGTCCGTGGCAAGACAGTTACCGCACTTGGGGGAGGTATCCGACATGATCGGATCGAGGACGGGACGGGTGGTGGTAGCAGTGATAGCCATGGTCGCGTCTGCCGCGCCCGCGGCCGACGCACAGCAGTGGAGCTGGCCTGAACGGCCCGAGAACCTCCAGGTGTTGCCCGAAGACTGG
>JAUVPT010000287.1 GCA_030598525.1 Gemmatimonadota bacterium | reverse complement strand
CCTTCTGGGTCTCCGGCGTCCGTCGTACGTCCTGGAACCCCTTCATATTGCCGCCGAGCACCGGCCGGTAGCCGATCGTCTCCACGAATCGAAGCAGGTTCATGATCGAGCCCGGCTGGTCTCCATCCGTGCCGGAATACGTGATGCCGGCCGCCTCCGCACGGGTCTTGAGCAGAGGGCCCACGGTGGAATCCATGTCGGCGTTCATCGTGACGAACGGCTTCTTGCCGTCGATCGCCGCGATGGCCACCCGGACGCTGTGCTCGATATCGAGAGTGGCGTCGATGATGCCTTCCAGTGACCGTGACTGGGCAAGCACTGCCGGATCGTCGGTCACGACATGCCTTCCCGCCCGAACGTGCTCATCGACCTCGTCGGGGGTATGCACCTGGACTGGATCGTCGATGCCGGCGTCCCGAAACGCTTCGATGGCATGAGAAATCGTGCGATTCGCGATCGCCGAGATCGTCAAACCCTTCATGTGGCCCACGACCTGGAACGTGATGCCGCGCGCCATGAAGCCGCCTCCAACGAGTCCTACGCGTACCGGATCGCCCGCCGCATTCCGCTCAGCAAGGGCCGTGTCGACTATGATCATGAGGATTCCGTGTCAGATACGGACCGCTCAGCTGGACGGTAGTCCGGCCATGATCGGTCCTTGGGTGAAAGGATGAACGGCCCGCTATCCGGCCATTCAATCCCGAAGGAAGGGTCGTCCCAACGGACGCCGTCCTCGAGATCCGGGTAGTAGAGTTCAGTCACCTGGTAGAACACCTCTACTGAATCCGTCCGGGTAAGGTACCCATGCGCAAACCCGGCCGGCACGTAGAGCATGGCCCGGTTCTCCGCCGTGAGATCCGCGCCGAACCACTGGCAGTAGGTCGGTGAGTCGCGACGCAAATCCACGATCACGTCCCACACGGCTCCCCGCGAGCAACGGACCAGCTTGATCTCGGGGTGGGGATCGTGCTGAGAGTGCAGCCCGCGAAGGGTGCCAGCGCGCTCGGTGACCGCCAGATTGCACTGTGCGACCGTGGTGTCGAGTCCGTGCTCCGCGAACTCGTTGCGACACCACATGCGGGCGAAGAAGCCCCGATCGTCGTTCCGGGGCTCTGGCTCTATCAGGAAGGCCCCCTGTAGAGGGGTCTCCTCAAAGTGCATCGATTGCTCTCCTGTCGGGGCCGGTTCGGCTTGAGCCCGTCGCTAAGATGAGACCGGACTTCAGAGGCCGCAAGCGACATCAGGCCCCTCCAATTCGGTGGTGTCCTGTCGCACGAATTGGGCCGCCGGGAATGGACTTTGCACGTGTGTGGTGTGAGATATCAGCTTCGAACCGTGGGAGATGATGGCCAGGTGAGCGAATCAAGATCGGAGTTCCAGAGCGGTTTCACGCGCGCGGACGCGGGTGACGAGGGTTCCGCGCGTATGCCGTGGCCCCCGTGCCGCGGCGTACTGCGCCTGTCCCGTTTCGAATCGGCGGGTTCCACATCGAGCCCGGCGGGCCATCGCTCGACCTATGTGAATGGCCCCGATTACTGCGGAATGAAGGACAACGACATCCGAGGGTTCCTGGATGGAGGGTTCATCTGGGGGTGGAACCAGGCGACCCAGATTCACGTGCGCCTCGGACGGACCGGCGAGTTTCCGAACCCGAAGTACGGTGAGGTTGAGCTGTTTCGCGTGCTGCACCGGTGGGACGACATCAGGCTTCCGCCAGGCTTCGTGCTGAACGCGTGTCGGTTGACTCTACATGTCGAGGAGGGCCCGCCTCACCCTCTCCGGCTGCTCGTCTACGCCGTCGCCCGAGACTGGAACCCGGGCAGCGGGGGGGTAGACGGAAACAACGTGAGCGCTCCGAAACCTGGCGAGGTGTGGTGGGGTGACGCGGAATACGGGCAGGTGGCATGGGGACTCCCCGGGGCGGGCTTCGCCTCAGACACTCATCCCGAAGCGGACACCGGCTCCCACGCGCTCGCGGAAGCGATGTGGATTCCTGGCCAGGAAAGCCTGGTCTTTCAATCCACGGCGCTGGCCGACTACGCGGCTGACCAGGTCCGACAGGGGGAGCCGATCCTCCTTCTCCTGAAACTCACGGACGCCCAGGAGGACCTTCCAGGGCACTTCTTCAACCTGTATTCCGGCGAGCACGGGGATTCACGAAACACCCCCCGGCGACCCAGGCTCGAGCTGGAGTGGAGCAGCGTGACGGAAGTAGAGTCCGTAGCCCATGACGTATTCCTGGAGTACGGCCGGGTGTACGAGTTCCCCAGGCAGCGTTCGGGCAGCGGAACCTGGACGGCTTCCTTCGAGGCTGATCCAGAATACGCCCGTCCCGTTCTCCAGGTGCGCGAGGGAACGGGCGATACCGCTGGACCCTGGCGCAGACCTTCTCTCCCGTTCAAACCCGAGGGTGAGTGGTTCCAGCTACGTGCCCTGGCGATGCCCGACCCGCTCGAGCTGGGCGCCCCCTTCGAGGCCGAACTCGCCGACACCTGGATCCTGACGGGCCCGCCCGAGGGGCAATCGGTTCTGTGGCACTTCGAATCGCCTTCCGGCATCGCTCACAGGGTCGAGGCAGAGTATTCCGGGCAGTACCGATGGCGTGTGAGCTTCACTCCCGATGAGCCCGGAAGCTGGCGCTACTACTGGACTCAGGAGTTCCTGCCCGAACCGTATCGGAGTGCGACGGGTGAGTTCCGGGTCTGGGGAGGATGCCTGGGCGAAGTCGTGCGGCACCTGAACCTATTGGAAGAAGTGGTCGCCGGGACGGCGCGCCAGGATAGGCATGGACTCTACCTGCGGTGTTACGCCCTCGAGAGAGAGGGGATGCGGCTGATGACGCCGGATGACTTCCGCGGACAGGCCGGTAACGAGTTCGAAGTCGCGATTCGGCGCGTTCGATCAAGGCTCTGGGGAAAGCCTGTGCCGGATCCGATCCCGATGCAGTCCCACAGCCTCGTGCGTGAAGTCGACGGAGTGCCCCTGCGCGATCCCATCCCGGAGGGCAGTAGCTACGGACCGGCCGGCAGGGACTCCAGAAACGGGAAGAAACGGAATCGCAGCCCCCTGCGGCGACTGCGCCGCCTCGCTTCCCGCCTGATGCGCCGGCGTCACGGCGGCTCTCCCTGATCCTACCTGTTCGACCAGATACGAGCCTCAAAAAAAAGCGGACCGCCTCGTGAGAGACGGCCCGCGCAGCCGCTTGGGTTGTTCTGCAACCTAGGTGACGACAGTCACGTTCTCGGCCGCCGGGCCTTTCTGACCCTGCACGACGTCAAATTCGACGATGTCGCCCTCTTTGAGAGACTTGAAGCCCTCAGCCTGAATCGCGGAGTGAT
>JAUVPT010000049.1 GCA_030598525.1 Gemmatimonadota bacterium | reverse complement strand
CGGACCGCCGGATGATGGACCGCCGGATCACGCGCCTGAGGCAGGAGCTCGAGCATATCGCTCGTTCGCGCGATACGCGCCGCCGCCGAAGGAGCGCCGAGTTTCGCGTAGCCCTCGTGGGTTACACCAACGCCGGTAAGTCGTCGATCGTCAGGGCACTCTCGGGGGCAGACCTGTTCGTGGAGGACCGGCTATTCGCCACCCTGGACTCGGCGACACGGGCAGTGGATCTGGACGCTGGCTACCGTGCGCTGGTCACCGACACCGTCGGATTCATCCGGAAGCTTCCGCACCACCTGGTCGCATCGTTTCGGGCGACCCTCGAAGAGGCCCGAGAGGCGGACCTGTTGGTGCATGTGGTCGATGCGTCGGCTCCAGGCTGGGATCACCAGGTCGAGGCCGTTCAGCAGGTTCTGATGGACCTGGAGATCCCGGAGACGGGCACCTTGATGGTGTTCAACAAGACGGATCAGCTGACGCACGTCGAGGAAGAGGCTCTCCGCGGGCGGGTGTCCGTGGAATGGTCGGAGAACGTGTTCACTTCGGTGATCGAGCCTGGCGGATTGGAGCCGTTGAAGGGGGAGATCCTCCTGAGACTGAAGCGTCTCAGGCCCACGGTTCTGGTGGAAATTCCGGTGACCGACGGCAAGACTCTCGCGGAGGCCTACCGGGTCGCGGAGGTCCTCGAGCGGACTGACCGGGGCATGAAAGTGGTCTTCCGGGCCAGGGTGCCGGTGGCCACGCTGGGCCGGTGGCGCGGGAGGGAGGGCGTCGTAGTACAGCATGTCGAATCGGAGTGAGTGGCGCCCTCGACCGGCTCCAGGGCTCACAGTATCGTAACGCGTCAGGGCGGGGTTCTTCTGCGACCAGCTGAGGTGAGTTTGCCATGCGGCTCTATATCAACGTCGATCACGTGGCCACGGTGCGGCAGGCGCGCCGGACCGACGAGCCTGATCCGGTCCGCGCGGCGGTGCTGGCGGAGTTGGGTGGCGCGGACGGGATCACCGTGCACCTCCGTGAAGACAGGAGGCACATCCAGGATCGGGACGTCGACCTCCTGATGCGAACGGCCCGGACGCCGATCAATCTGGAACTCGCGGTGACGGAGGGGATCCTCGAGCTTGCGGAGGACTGGCGACCCCACCAGGCGACGCTCGTTCCCGAGAAAAGGCAGGAAGTCACGACAGAAGGTGGCCTGGATGTGAGCGCGCCCTCCGCCGGAAACATCAGAAACGCCCTGGAGCGATTGCACACCGCAGGGATTCGTACTTCGCTGTTTATCGACCCGGATCCCGAGGTCGTGCGGCGAGCGGCCGATCTTGGTCCAACAGCCGTCGAACTTCACACGGGAGAGTATGCCAACGCGCGTGACACGCACGGAATCCAGGAGCAACTCGGACGGCTCAGAGCGGCGACCGAGTTGGCGCGGGAGCTGGGCCTGGCCGTACACGCCGGTCACGGGCTGACCTACGAGAACGTGATGCCAGTCGCTGCGATTCCCGGCTGCGAGGAATTGAACATCGGACACTCGGTGGTCAGCCGGTCGGTGCTCGTCGGGATCGAGAGGTCCGTACGCGAGATGAAGGAACTGCTTCTCCGGGCATCGGGAGCCTGATTCCGTGCGCGGTCACGCGTGGAAATCGGTTTTCGGCCTCGCACTCACGGTTCTGCTGCTGTGGTGGGTTCTCAGGGACGTATCGGTCCCGGAGGTGTGGCAGCGGGTTCGCGAGGCGGATCCATGGCTCCTCACCGGTGCTGTAGTAGCGGCGACGTTCAGCTTCGTTCTGCGGGCCCTCCGGTGGCGTGTCCTCCTCGAACCGTCGCATCCGGATTCGCGGTTCGTCCCCAGGTTCGGGGCGACCTGCATCGGGTTTGCCGTGAACAACCTGCTTCCCGCGCGGCTCGGAGAGTTCGCTCGCGCCTACGCGCTGTCGCGCACGGAAGGGATGAACATCGGCGTGTCCCTCGCATCGCTGGTAGCGGAGAGGGTATTCGACGGCCTGGTTCTCGCGTTCTTCCTGTTCGCCACGATCTCGCTCCCGGGCTTCCCTCTGGGTGAAGGATCGACCGCGCTGCTGGTGCGACGGATGGCGAACATCGGGGCGATTGCCTTCGTGCTGGCGGTCTTCCTGCTGTGGCTGGCGGCTCGCAACTCCGACCGGTCGGTGCTTCTGTTCGAGCGAACGATCGGCAGGTTGCTCAGCCCCGCGCTCAGCGAGCGGGCGACACACCTGGCGGCAGGCTTCCTCTCCGGACTGGGAGCCCTGCACGATACGGTCACGTTCGCCAAGGCCCTGGGCTGGTCCGTGGTCGTGTGGCTCAATCTCTCGATTTCCATCTGGCTCGGACTTCTCGCGTTTGACATCACGGGGCCGGGCCTGACGGGGGCCATCTTCCTGCAGAGCGTGATCGCCTTCGCCGTGGCCGCGCCGTCCAGTCCTGGGTTCTTCGGCGTGTTCGAAGCCGCGACCCGCCTCGGGCTCGGCGTCTACGACGTACCGGTTACCGACATGGTCAGCTTCGCCACGAGCTACCACATCCTCACGTTCCTACCAGTGACGATTCTGGGCCTCTGGTACATCCGCCACTTCGGGCTTTCGTGGTCTGAAATGGGCCGCTCCGAAGAAACCGTCGAGGCTGCGTTGGATGACGACTGATCCGCTCCCGGATCCGGGCCCGCTGGTAGTCCTCGCTCACGCGAAGCTGAACGTCTCGCTGCGTGTACTGGCGCGGGAGGAAAGCGGATTCCATTCGATCGAAACGATTCTTTTGCGCCTGGAGCTGGCCGATCGAATCGAGCTCGAGACTACCATCGATCCGGGGATCCGACTGGAGGTGACGGGCGATCCCGCTGTTCCCGCCGATACGAGGAACCTGTGCTGGCAGGCGGCCGTGGCGCTGCACCGCCAGGTCGAGCGTGCGGGTGGTACGCGGATCCGGCTCGATAAGCGGATACCCGCGGGTGCCGGCCTCGGCGGTGGCAGCGCGGACGCCGCAGCGGTTCTCCTTGGCCTCAACGAGCTTTGGGAGAATCCGTTGGACGGCCCGACCCTCCTGCGGCTGGCAGGCGAACTCGGCAGCGACGTTCCGTTCGGTCTGTGCGAGGCGCCGATGGCCCTGGCCTGGGAGCGGGGCCGGCGTCTGCTCCCCCTCGAATCTCCCTTTTCCCGACCAGTCCTGATCGTGGTGCCCGGCTATCCTATCGGCGCCGGCGAGGCCTACGGGTGGTTGGCAGCGGATCGGGCGGCAGGACTGGTGTCGTTGCCGGGCCCGTGTCTGAATCCGGGACCGGCCGAGCTTGCCGAGTGGTCGGTTCTCGAGCGCCTGGCCGTGAACGACCTTGAGCCGCCGGTGTTTCGGCGGTACCCCGAACTGGCCGAAATCCGGGGCACGCTCGCGGATTGCGGGGCCGAGAGCGCAGTGCTGTGTGGCAGTGGGTCGTGCGTGGCGGGTCTGTTTCCTGACGAGGCCGCTCTCGAGCACGCGGCTGAGGCGTTTCATGGAACTGAAGGACTGTCTACCATTCGGACGCGCACGCTTGGCTAGGCTCGAGCCGTCGGGTTGACGCTCCGGCGGGCCGGGTCGATTATCGGAGCGCCTTCGGCACGCGGTCCGATGATCCGCGGCGAAGGACACTGGCCCTTCGTCTAATGGCAAGACCCCGGCCTTTGGAGCCGGTAATCCAGGTTCGAATCCTGGAGGGCCAATCACGCGGCAGACTACGGCTTCGTTCGTTCCTCCACATATAGCATGGTGGCTCCTATCCCGGCGACGCTTGCTCGGCTCTCGTCCAGACTTCCGTCGAGGCCCAGCTCGGTCAGATGCAGGGCCCACCATTCAACGGCTCGGTCTCGATCCCAGGGGTCGGGCAAAGGGCACTCGGCCAGGCGTCGGTACAACACGCCTGCGTCGGCCGGCCGGTCGTCCGGATCCTTCGCCAGGCAGTCGAGCACGAGCCGGTCCAGTTCAACCGGGATCCCGAGTTCGGACGCTTCTGACGGCGGCCGCGCGTCATCCTTCACGTGCTGCATGAGCATCGCCACGGCCGTTGGCGCCTCGAACGGCGTCTGCCCGGTCAAGAGCCAGTAGGCGACGCATCCGAGGGCGTAGAGATCGGCCCGGCCATCGATGGGCCGATTCCCGAGTGCGATTTCGGGCGGCATGAACGCTGGAGTTCCGGTTGTCACGTTCGGTGACGTGAGGTTGGCCTGCTCAACTCCATCCTCAGACGCCATCTTGACGAGTCCGAAATCGAGGACTTTGACGAAGTCCACAGCAAGCCCCATTCGACACGCGACCAGGTTCGACGGCTTGATGTCCCGGTGCACGAGACCGCGGTCGTGTGCCTCGCCGAGCGACAGGCAGGCCTGTTTCAACAGGTGAACCACGCGGGCAGGCGGAACCGGTCCGAAGCGGTCCACCAGCTCCTGGAGATTCAGGCCTTCGAGTAGTTCCATCACGTAGTACAGGTTCCCGTCGTCGCTCACCCCGAAGTCGTACAGCTCTATGGTATGCGGTGATCGAAGGTTTGCGGCGGCGTGAGCCTCGCGCCTGAAGCGTTCGACGACGACGGATCTCAAGCTTGCGGTGTCACCTAGCACCTCCGGCCGGATCAGCTTGATGGCGGCAGGCCGCGCGAGGAGACGGTGGTCAGCGCGGTATACGTCGCCCATGCCCCCCTGTCCCAGGAGTTCACCTACGCGATACGCCCCCAGTTCACGAGCGCGCGATACCCGGCGCCCCAGCCCCCGGATCACCTTGGCCGGAACGACGGCGAGGAACGCGCACACGTAGTTGGGCACGAACGACCACAGCAGTTCATAGCCACTCAGTCCGTACTCCACTCCCCGCAAAGTCCCGATCCAGAACCAGAGGGGGTCCATGCTGGCCGCTACGAGCGAAGCAAGAAGAACCTTGCGGATGCCGGCCGGCACGATCGCCGGATAGAAGATGATGACGACGCAGATCCAGGATACTCCCCAGCCGTGCGGTACGGCGATCCACCAGTTCAGAGCTCCTATGAGTGCCGCCGTGACGACTTCAAAGCCGAGGCCCACGTCCAGGAGCTTCTCCGGCTCGTGATGGAGTCTTCCCGCGACGAACACCATTCCCAGAGAGATCACGAGGCCGATGATCGCGATCGGGTTTACATGCCCGGACCACTGCTCGACCTTGACCGGGGCCGTCCCGAACAGCCGCCAGGCGAGGTTGGTCATCACCAGCACCCAGGCCCAGATCGCGGCAAAGACCAGTGCCGCAATCCCCACGCGTTTGCAGGTCTGTTCGAGTATGTCCGATGGCATGAAACTCAGGCCGCCGCGGCTTGGCGTGGACAGGGCCGGAGTGGATGCGAGCGGAGCTACGGCTCTTTCTTCCATTCGACTTTCAGTCTTCGGGTACGGTCATTCTGAGCCGGAATGCTCTACCAGCCAGGCCCGAGCCAGTTGGTGAGCGATCGTGAGGGGTGGGGGCACTCGGAGCGCCTCGTCCTCGTCCCAACGTTCCACCGCTCGCCGAAGTTCCTCCCAAGTGAACCAGCGAACGCTCGCGTCAGGGATCACGACGGCCTCCAGTCCTGCCTTCAGCACTGGAGGGCACTCCCTACAGGGTCTTGTGGCTACCATCGCAGAACGGCGCTCCAGCGGTGTGCTTGCACTGGCACAGGGCCAGTTTGCGCTTCTCCGTGATCTCGAAGGACATCGGTTCGAAGCCCGAGCCCACATGCGATCCGTCGCAGAAAGGCTGCGCCGCCGAGTGCCCGCACCGGCACCACCAGTACGTTCCAGCCTCCAGTTCCAGGATGGCCGGCGTGGTGGCGGCCACCTTCGGTTCTTTCATCGGTCTGTCTCTTTCAGTTGGCGAATCATGAAACTATAGGCAGAACCGCACAGCGCCTTCAAGGCCCACGCTGCTCTGATCCTTGCGGCAAAGGGCGTGCACGCGAGATTGCCCGACACGGACGGTGGACTCTGAGACCGTTCGTCTGGCGCCAATTGGGAGACGAATGAATGGACTTCTTGAAGGAAGTCGTCTGGGGCAACACGCTCGGGACCTGGCTGATGGGCGCGGGAGTCGCGCTGGTGACCGCCGCGCTTCTGCGGGGCCTCGTTCCGCGCCTGATCCGGCGTGCCAGGGAGCTTGCTCGTTCGACGAACACTTACCTGGATGACGCCCTGGTCGCCGCCGCGAACTCCACCAGGGGTTTCTTCTATGCGGCGGCTGGCCTGTACGCAGGCACCCGCTACGTGGTGCTCCCGGGTTCAATCGATACCGTGTTCGGCCGGGTGTTGGCTTCCGCGGTGCTGATCCAGGTCGGATTGTGGATCGGCGGGGGATACCGATCACTTCTGTCACACACGCGTGACGAGAAGTACCCCGACGACGCCGACGTCGCTACGTGGTTCAACCTGATCCGGCTACTCGGCGTCGGCGTGATCTGGTTTTTCATCTTCGTGTTCGTCCTCCAGGCCTGGGGGGTGAACGTCACGGCGCTCATTACCGGACTCGGGATCGGGGGGATCGCGATCGCGCTGGCGGTCCAGAACATCCTGGCGGACATCATTGCCTCGCTGTCCATCATCTTCGACAAGCCGTTCCTTGTGGGGGACTACCTGACGATCGACGATTACCGGGGAACGGTCGAGGAGATCGGGCTCAAGACCACGAAGCTGAGGAGCGTATCGGGCGAGCAGTTGGTCTTCTCGAACAGCGATCTGCTGAGGAGCCGCATCCGCAACTACGGTCGCATGGTCGAGAGGCGCGGTGACTTCAACTTCGGCATCGTGTACGAAACCGATCCCGACGTCGTGGCGCAAATCTCCGGCTGGGTGAAGGAGATCGTCGAGGCACAGGAGATGACCCGGTTCGACCGGTGCCACTTCAAGAGCCTGGGGCAGTGGGCCCTGGAATTCGAAACCGTATACTACATGACGGTTCCAGACTACAAGGTGTTCATGGGCGTTCAGGAGACAGTGAACCTTGCCCTGATGCGGAGGCTGGCCGATGCCGGGGTCGAATTCGCCTATCCGACCCAGCTGTTATACGAGCGTCGACTCGACGCTCCGAAGCATGAATTGGAAGAGGTCCGTTGAGGATCGTCCGCGGTTGACGCTTCTGATTGCCCCATGTAAAATACACGGCTGTTTTTGGAACGCGTGGACGACGGAGCGCACATAGCGAGGCAGACATGACGGAACTGTCAGCCACCGGCACGCCGATGATGGTGCTCACTGGCACGGCGAACCCGGCTCTAGCGGCCAGGATCGCGGAAGAGTTGGATCAGCCGTTGTGCGAAGTGACCGTCAAGCGGTTCGCCGATGGGGAGATCTTCGTCCGGATCGATGAAAACGTCCGAGGGAGGGACGTGTTCGTGATCCAATCGACGAATCCACCGGCGGAGAACGTATTGGAGCTGCTGCTCCTGATCGATGCGGCAAAGAGGGCATCGGCGGCGCGGGTTACGGCGGTCGTTCCTTACTACGGCTACGCTCGGCAGGACCGCAAGGACCAGCCGAGGGTGTCGATTGCCGCAAAGCTGATGGCGAACCTGATCGTGGCGGCGGGGGCGGATCGCCTGATCACGATCGATTTCCACCAGCACCAGTTGCAGGGGTTCTTCGACATTCCGGTGGACCACCTGTACGCGGCGCCAGTATTCATGCACCACTACGCGGGCATGAGCCATGACGACCTGGTTGTCGTGGCCACCGACGTGGGAGCAGCGAAGATGGCCCGGGGATACGCGAAGCGCCTGGGAGCGGGCCTGGCCATCATGGACAAACGGCGTCCCGAACCGAACGAAGCTGAGGTCCTGAACGTCGTCGGAGACGTGGATGGCATGCGGTGCATCATCTCCGACGACATGGTGGATACGGCGGGAACCATGGCAAATGCCGCGGTCGCGCTGCGGGAGCGTGGAGCCAGGGAGGTCTATGCTATCGCAACCCATGCTCTGCTATCCGGACCAGCGGTCGAAAGGCTGAACGGGGCAGGCTTTGTGGAGTTGGCGGTGACGGACACGATCGCCATCTCAGAAGAAAAGAGTTCGAGCCTCAAGAATTTGAAAACGGTGTCGGTGGCCAGTCTGCTGGCGAGGGCCATCGAGAGCACACACTACAATCGTTCGGTGAGCAAGCTGTTCACATAGCACAGACCAAAAAGCCGGACCGGGCGGGACGGCGCGCGAGGATCACAGATGAGCGAGCAGGCAGCATTACAGGTCGAAACGAGACACGAGACGGGCAAGGGTGCGGCGCGCCGCATTCGGGCCTCGGGCAAGATCCCGGGCAACGTGTACGGTCACGGTGCCCAGCCGATGGCGGTCCAGGCAGACGAGCTTCAGTTCAGGGCCCTGATCAGCAGGATCTCGACCGAGAACACGCTGATCGATCTCAAGGTGGGTGACGAGAAGCCGAAGGCCGTCCTGATCCGTGAGATCCAGCGGCACCCGTACCGGTCCGTCATCCTCCACGTCGATTTCTTCGAGATCACGGCCGGAGAGAGGATCCGCGTGGCCGTGCCCGTGCGTCTCGAGGGGAACCCGATCGGTGTCCGCAATGGCGGTATTCTGCAGGTCATCCGCTATGAGCTGGAAGTCGAATGCCTCCCCCGAGATATCCCCTCCGCTTTTGAAGTGGACATCTCGGAGATGCAGATTGGCGAGTCCCTTCATATCGGTGAGATCGACACGGGCGACGTGACCGTGATCGAGGAAGCCGACCTCACCGTGTGCATGGTCGTCATGCCGAAGGCTGCGCCTGTCGAAGAGGAAGAGGATGAAGAGGTGTCGGAGCTCGAGGGTGACGTCGAGCCCGAGGTGATCACGGCGCGCGGGGACGACCAGGACTCGGAGGACGACTAGCCCGGGTGGGGCGGACGGATGAAGCTGATCCTGACCCTGGGGAATCCGGGCGACCGTTATCGAGACACCAGGCACAACGCGGGCTGGTGGCTGGCCGATCACCTCGCGACGCGTTGGTCGTTAGGTGCTTTCAGGCAGGCGGGTCCCGAGGTCTCCGTGGACGGGCGGGTGGAAGGCCACGAGGTCCGAATCATCAAGCCGATGACGTACATGAACCGGAGCGGCCGGGTGCTCTCGAGGTACCTGGCCGTTCCGGGTTTTTGCTTCGAGGATGATCTCCTCGTGGCCTTGGACGACGCCGCGCTGCCACCCGGCCGTTTCAGGCTCAAGGGAAGGGGTTCCGCGGGCGGTCACAATGGACTGCAGTCGGTCGAGGAGGTTCTGGACAGCCGGGAGTACTCGCGGCTGAGGATCGGCGTCGGCGCGCCGACTCACCCCGACCTCGACCTGGCGGATTGGGTGTTGGCCGTCCCCTCGTCGAGGGACGAAGAAGCGATTCTCGAACAGTTCAGCAGGATGGCCCTCGCTGTCGAGTTGTGGATGACCGAGGGCATGGAGCCCGCCATGAACACCTTCAACAGCGCTTGAGGGCCGGCGGTAACACGGTAACGGAAGACAAGAGAGGCTTCTCGTGGAGCATTGGATGACCTGGGCCTTGTGGTTCGGGCTTGGCGGCCTGGTGTTTTCGCTGCTGCTCTATTTCTACGTCAAGAGCCAGCCTGCTGGTGACGAAGGCATGCGCGAGCTTGCGAGTGCCATTCAATCGGGCGCCATGGCGTTCCTCAGGCGCGAATACTCGGTACTGGTTCCGTTCGTGCTCGGGGTGGCGGCCGTGCTGTACTGGCTGATCGGACCGTCCTCCGCCGCGGCGT
>JAUVPT010000124.1 GCA_030598525.1 Gemmatimonadota bacterium | reverse complement strand
GGATCACCCGGTTCAGCTTCTGCTCCATCTCCGCATCGCCGCGCTGCACCGCGTTGAAGTCCAGCTCGGCTACGTTCTCGCCCTGCACCATGCTGGACGCCGCGCCTCCACCCATCCCGATGCGGTAGGCGGGGCCGCCAATCTTGACCACCCACATTCCGGGCTCGGGCGGGTCCTTCTCGGTGTGCCGGGCGTCGATCTGTCCGATTCCGCCGCTGAACATGATCGGCTTAATCCACTCTCGCCGCTCGCCGCCCGGAAGCCGCATCCCGAACGAGCGTGTATACCCCTGGATCAGGGGCTCGCCGAACTTGTTTCCGTAGTCGGAGGCTCCGTTCGACGCCTCGATCTCGATCTCGAGGGGCGAGGCGAGGTTGGGTGGATAGGCGAACTCCGGGTCTTCCCACGGAAGCTCGTAGCCCGGGATGTACAGGTTTCCGACGCAGTAGGCCGCGGTGCCGGCCACTACCAGCGATCCTTTTCCGGCAGCGTGTACATCGCGGATGCGTCCGCCGGCGCCCGTCTCGGCGCCCGGGAACGGAGCCACGCCCGAGGGGAAGTTGTGGGTCTCGGCCGTGAAGATGACGTGGTATTCGGCTTCGGCCGGGACCATGCGCCCGGGCTCTCCGGGACGCTCGGGCATCAGGGTACGAATCCGGTACCCCCGGATGCCGCTCGAATTGTCCTTGAAAGCGATGACGCTGTTGCCCGGATTCGCGTCGAGTGGGGCCCGCAGCAGCTCCATCAGGTTGCGGGGAGCCTCCATCCCGTCGATGACCAGGCGACCCTTGAAGAACCAGTGGCGGGAGTGCTCGCTGTTGGACTGCGCGATGTCGAACAACTCGACGTCCGTCGGGTCGCGACCCACTTCCTCTTGAAACAGTCGTGTGTAGTAGTCGAGGTCCCAATCATCGAACGCGAGGCCCATGCTCCGGTTCACGCGCTCAAGGGCGAAACGTCCATTCTCGACGACGGGCACCGTGCGCACGGGGTCCGGCTCGATGCCGTGTTCGAACGTCTCGAGGGTCGCGGGATACGCATGCTCGGTCATCCGGTCATGCACGAGCTGCAGGAACCGCTCAGCCTGCTCGGAATCCAGCCCACCATCGGCTTCAACCCGGTATCGGCGGGAGCGCTCGATGCGCCGGATCGAGGACAGCCCGCACGCATGGCAGACGGACACGGCGTTGGTGGACCACGCGGTGGTGAAGCTCATCCGGGGGCCGACTTCCAGGAGACGCGCTCCGTACGCCCCGGCGCGCAGCGATTCCTCTGCGATTCCGTCCAGCAGGAAGCTGTCCTCACCGAAACCCTCGGGTTCGAAGGTCTCGCTCAGCAGCCAGTCGAGAATCCGTACCTCGCCGTCGCCAAGCGGCGCGGCGGCTTCGACGTTGAAGCACGTCTCCGTGCGGATGTCCGTGATGCTCTCTGATACCCGGGCCCGTGCTCGTTCGAGCAATGCCAGGCGAGCGGATTCCGATTGAGCGGGTGAGCGATAGTAATGAAGAAGGCTCATTAGCAGGCTGCTGAGTATCCCCCGGGTCTTGTGTAAGGCCTACGACGGCCTCGGCTATGGTATGCAGGGGTGATAGGTCGGGGGCCGGGGTGCGTCAAGATGCCGGACGGCTCAGCCCGGGAATCCAAGCCTCCGGGCCACGACTTCCTGCCGCTCGTCGAGGGTGATAAAGGATAGATCGCGCGGGTTGCCGGCGAGGTACAGGGCGCTGGCTAAATGCCACAGATCGGCCCCACGCAGGTAGCCGGCGGCCAGTACGACGCCGATCTCCCGACCCAGGGGGCGGTCGGGAAGCACCCACGTGATGCGTCCGAGGAGAGGATGGTCCGCCGGGACCCGCTCGCGCACGAAGGTCGTTCTCAGCTCGGCTTCGAGCAGATTCGAAGCGAAAAGCCGGTCCATCGATTCCATCCGCCGGGCCAGCGCCTGGCCACCGGCTTCGCCGAACGCGATCGCGACCAGGGACGACGTATCGACGTACGCGACGTTCATTCTTCTCGCTCGGCCAGAAAGCGGCCCAGCGCCCCGGGTCTTCGCGCGATCCGCTCGAGAGGCGCAGTCGGATCGCTCGGAGCACGTAGCACCCCGGCATCCTCGAACCGTCTCAGATGCTCCTCGAGTTCGGACGACTCACCCTCGAGGGGCTGAATTCGAGCCACAGGCTTTCCCCGGTACGTCACGGTGACTGTGCGACCCTGCCGAACGAGACGGATGACCTCGCTGAACCGGGCCTTGGCCTCGTAGAGAGAATACGTAGTCATGAACGGGAAATTAACACACTAGTCAGACTAGTCAACTAATTCTCGTCGCCCGCGGTCGCGCGGGCCAGTATCTTATCTGATGCCGTACGGTGAAATTACCACGGAGGCATCAATGGATGGTTGGAAGAAGCGCCTGATCGTCGTCGGAGACCGGATCCTCATATCTCCGGAGGAAGGCGAGGAGCGCACTCGGGTCGGGCTGTATCTTCCGCCCACGGCCGTGGACAAGAAGGAGGTCCAGGGCGGTACCGTCGTGACCACGGGCCCGGGCACGCCGGTCTCCGCCCCCACGGAACTGGACGACGAGCCGTGGAAGATCGGCCAGGGAGAGGCGCGCTTCATGCCGGTGCAGGCCCAGGCCGGCGATTACGCCCTCTTCTTTCGCAAGGCAGCCGTCGAAATCACGTTTGAGGAAAAGACGTATCTTGTCATCCCACAGGCCGCCATCCTGACTCTGGTCAGGGAGGAGCTTTCCTGAGCCTTCCGCTCGGGGCCGCGCCGGCCCGGACACAATGCGTTCGGCCCGTTCTCTCCATCGCCTGCTGGGTGATTCTCGCCTCCGCTTGCAACCCGGATGCCGGCCCGGGACCCACCGTCGAGCGTTCCACCGAAGACGGTATCGAGCGCCTGACGATCCGGGGTTCCGACGCTCCCCTCGAATGGACGTTTCAGACTGACGTCACGATACATCCCGAAGCCGAAGGCGAGTTCCGCTTCACCGATGTATCGCCCTGGGAAGTCGGGGCCGACCGGAAGGGCAGGGTCTACGTGTTGGACGGGGCCGGTGGACGCGTCGTCGTGTTCGGACGCTCTGGCAATGTCGTGGGGACTGTGGGTCGTCCAGGACAGGGGTCGGGCGAACTGTCCGAACCGACTGCGCTCGCCGTCTCGGCCGATGGTGACGTGGCGGTCTACGACCACGCTGCCGGTGGAATCGCGCGCTGGGGGCCCTCGGGAGAGCTGCCGCCGCTCGAGCGACTCGAGGCGCTCTTCTGGGGTCCTGAGCTGGGACTGGCGAGCTGGGGTTTCCTCTACTCGTCGCTTGCGGCGGACGGACGGGATGGCAGGGTTGTGCGGCTGGTAGTGAGGGCCGAGACCCGCACCGGGACCCTGGCCGAGATGACGCAGACCACGGTCACGGCCTCCTTCCCGAGATGTGGGCTTGGCGGTTTGCCGGTCGAACCGATCTTCGAGCCCCAGCTCCAGTGGGCGCTCGGGGGAGATATCGTCGCGGTGGCGACAGGTCCGCGATACGAGGTGGAGGTGTTTCGCGCGGGGGTGCTGGAGAGAAGGATCTCCCGCGAGGACGAGCCGCGCCCGGCGAGCCGGGAGCTCGCCCTGCAGGAAGTCGGTGAGGGCTACGAGATCACCGCACCCGTGCGCTGTCGCATCTCGCCGACCGAACTGGTGGAAGCGCGCGGTTTTGCGGCGACCGTGCCGGCGATCTCAGGTCTTGCCGTGGCTCCGGACGGCTCGATATGGGTACGCCGCGGTCTTGTGAACGGGGAGGGTGAACCGTCCATCGACGTGTACGAACCGGACGGCGCCTACTTCGGGACTCTGCCCCCCGGATCGCCGTTTCCCGTAGCGTTCGCGGGTCGGGCGACGGACTACCGGGTCGTCTCTCTCCGGCGAGCGGATACCGGCGTGACCGAGATCCTGGTGCACGGCATCGTTCGATAGTCCACCGTGCCGGTGGCGGCCCGATTCAAGGAAAGGAAGTCTCATGGTTCGTTTGTCCCTGGCGGCGGTCTTCCTCTTTCAGGTGCTGTCGATGACCTCGGGCACGCCCGCGATCGGGCAGCAGGGCGAGACGTTCAGGCCCGGTTTCGGGTGGCAGCCCGGAATGCGCATCGAGGCGAGCGAGACACGGGTGGGTGTGATGCGCGAAGGAACCGTCTCCGACTCAGGCAAGGTGTCCACCGCCTCATACGCGATCGTGGTCAGCGAACATCGCGACGGTCTTCTGATCTCGCACGAGGACGTCCGGGTCGAACGCATCGGTGACTTTCCCGACGAACTCCCGCCGATCGCCAGGGTCAACGCCGTGGTGGCGGACAACCTGCAATACTGGATGCGGCTTCCGAACCTGGTGGTGACGGAGGAGGGAGAGTTTGTCCGAGTGGATGACCTCGAAGGGTTCCGTTTCCGCGTGGAGAGCTCGATTCGGCCGGTCGCCTCGGCCCTTGGGGGGGGAGACCCCGAGATTCTCGGTCTGCTGGACAGCCTGCTGGCCGTGGTGATCAACGACGAGACGATCGAAGGGCTGGCGGCCGATCGCTGGTCGTCCCTCGTGGACAAGTGGGCCGGCACGGACTGGGAGATCGGGCGGGTGTTCGGGGCGGAGATCATGGCCCCGAATCCTCTGGTTCCCGGCCCCGCCATCGACTATTCGATCCAGGCCGGGGTCACCAGGAAGATCGCCTGCCAGGCCCCGAGCGGAGGACTCATGTGCGCCGTGTTCGTCATGGTGACACGCCCCGCGGAAAGTGCGATCAGGGAGGCCGCACGGATCCTCGCGGATTCCCTGGGAGCCCAGCTCCTTGCTGCTGCCGGAGGTGAGGTTCCCGCTGAATACGCCGAGGGCGGTGAAGACGCGCTCACGTTCCAGGAGCTTGTTCTGGAGGGCCGCGTGGAGTTGATGGCAGACCCTGTATCACTACTGCCGCTGTGGCTGGAAGAACGGCAGAAGCGGGCCGGAAGCGGAATCGGACTGGGCGAGCCGTTCAGCTTCTACACGGAAGAGATCCTGACGACCGAATTTTCATATCCCGAGGGCCGCTGAATCTCCCTGCTCGACCCGTTCCGCGAAACCGGTTTTGGTGGTAACCTCCGGGTATCCCCGACCCTGGATTCGGAGTCCGGACATGCAGCAGGTATACAGGAGCGCGGTCCTGCTGGGCCTCGTCCTCGCCGTCGGTTCGCCGCGGGCAGCGACGGCTCAGGAGAACATCGGTCATCCCGACCTCGAAAACCCCGCCATCTTCGAACGGAACAAGGAGCCGGCGCGAGCCACCTTCTATCCGTTTTCGGATCGGGAAAGTGCGTTGTCGCGCGATCCGGCCCGGTCGCCTTTCGTTCGGTCTCTGAGCGGTACCTGGAGGTTCCACTGGGTCAGCGATCCGGCGGATCGCCCGACTGACTTCTATCGCGCCGACTTCGACGACACCGCGTGGGACGAGATCCCGGTGCCGTCGAACTGGGAGGTGCTCGGCTACGGCATCCCGATCTACACGAACATCCCCTATCCCTTCGCGCCGGATCCACCGCGCGTGCCGGCCGACTGGAACCCCGTGGGCTCGTATCGCCGGACTTTCGAAGTGCCTGAGGATTGGGCAGGCATGCAGGTGTTCCTGCACTTCGGCAG
>JAUVPT010000007.1 GCA_030598525.1 Gemmatimonadota bacterium | reverse complement strand
TGGCCTCCTTCGGAATGTTGGAGGCCCGCAGTTCGAGCTTCGTGCCGGAGACCCGTACCTCGGGCCAGCCGGCTCGTCTCCTGAAACCGCTGTCCGAGGCCGAGTCCTTCCTGCGCACGGACATGGTGCCCATTCTTCTGGGCCGAGTGGAGCACAACTGGTCCAGGGGCCATCGCGACGTGCGACTGTACGAAATCGGCAGCGTGTTCCACTCGACGAACGAGGCCCCCGGGAATCGGGCTGAGGGGGAGCCGGTCGTCGAGGAAATCCGTGCCGCTTTCGCGATGACCGGTCAGCGTGAACCGCTGCATTGGAGCGGCCCCGAGCGCGACCTCGAGGTGGAGGACCTCAAGGGATGGCTGGAGGACCTCGTGAGGGAACTTGGCTTGGGCGAGATCCTCCCGGGCAAGCCTGAGGAGGTCGGAGATGGACTCCCCTTCGGGTGGGGATGGTGGCTCGGAGAGGAATCATTCTGCATCTTCGAGAACGGGCGCCCGGTTGGGGTAGCGGGTCGCGTGCGGGATGAGGCAGTGGACGCGCCGGTGTGGGCTGCGCCGGTGTACGCCGCTGAGTTCAAGCTCGAATCGGTGCAACTCGAGGATCGGCGCTCCTATAGCGACCTCCCGACGTTCCCCGCCGTGACGCGGGACCTGGCGCTCGTCCTGGATCGCACGGTGCCGGCTGCGAGCGTGGCGGATGCGATACGGTCTGCGGGTCCGGAGACGCTGGAGTCGCTGGTCTTGTTCGACGTTTATGAAGGCGACAAGATCGACGAGGGGCAGCGAAGCTTGGCCTGGCGCCTCGTGTTCAGGGCGCCGGACCGGACGCTCCGGGATGTGGATGTGGAAGAAGGATTGAACTCGATTACCGCTAATCTGGAGGAACGATTCAATGCCAGAATCCGCTCCTCGTGATCCCGCCGCGATCGAGCGGGAACTCGGCGCCCTCGAACAGGGCGTCGACCGACTCGTTCGCGAGCTGGAGGAGTACAGGAGCCGTGCCTCGCTCGCAGAAGGCGAGCACGCACGCCTGACGGGGCTGCTCCAGCGTTCGGGGGTCGATGTTTCGGATCCGGCCTCTCTCGGAAGCCGCTTGCAGGAGCTCACTGAAGAGAACTCCCGCTTGAAAGAAGTACTCAGGGAAGCGCGCACCCGGGCGAAGCGTATACGGGGGCGACTGATCGTGATGGAAGACGAGTCCGCGGGCTGAGGAGTGACACGATGAGCGATGGAGCCGAGAGGGCCACGGTCCGGGTCACCATCTTCGGGGAAGAATACTCGATTCGCACGGACGCTCCCAAGGAGTACACCCTGGAATGCGCGCGCTACGTGGACGATGCGGTGCAGCAGGCGCACGTCCGGGGCCAGGTGGCGGAACCGCACCGGGCGGCCGTCCTCGCGGCCCTGCAGATCACGGACGAGTTGTTCCATGTGCGCAGGGAGCTGACTGAACACTCAGGCGACGTGCTGGAGCGGGTGACGGCGCTCAGAGAGCGCGTTGGATCGGTCGTCGAGGGGGACGTCGGCGGCTTGCCAACGGACGATTGACCGGACAACTTGGAATGACTAACGAGGCGGACGCTGGCTATCGCTAACGGTCAGGTGGACGTATAGATCGCACGGCTTGCGCGACACGGATCGCGTTCGTAATGCCGTGCATCGGGCCGGCGGGGCCTCGGAGAGGCCGCCGGCCTTTTTCTTTTGGGGTTGGTGATCGGGTCGTGGTTGTGGGACAGGGGTGTGCCTCGTGACGGCGACGAAGCTCACCCGGATCCCTTCCTTGCAGATAGATGGAGTCAGCGATGGAGAACCTCATCACCATTCTCGCGGCGGCGGCAGCGCTGATCGTGGGAGTGTTCGGCGGCCGTGCCCTCGAAGTCCGGAGGGCAAGGGCAGCCAGGCGCACTGCCGAAGATGAAGCCGCGGGCGTACTCGAGGCGGCGAGCAGCGAGGCCGACAATCTCCGACGCGCGGCGGAACTCCAGGGCAAGGAAGAGGGCTACCGTCTCAAGCAGGAGTTGCTCGAGGAGGCGGAGCAGCGACGGGCTGAGATCGAGAAGATCGAAAAGCGCCTGAGCGAGAAGGAAGAGGGCCTCGAACGCAAACTGGACGTGCTGGACCAGCGCCAGGAGCGGGTGGCACAGCGCGAGGAGGATGCAGGTCTGCGTCGCGATGAGCTGAAGACGGCGCAGGAGCAACTCAAGTCTGAGCGGGCGCAGCTGACAGGGAGGCTCGAGAAGATCGCCGGACTCACGGCGAAAGAAGCTCGTGCTGAACTCGTCTCGCGGATCGAGGATGAAGCGAAAGCGGAGGCCTCACGGACCGTCCGCGATATCAGAGAGAGAGCCCGACGAGAGGCGGAGCGCGAGGCTCGAAAGATCATCTCGATGTCCATCCAGCGCCTCGCTGTAGATCACTCGTCGGAGATCACCGTTTCGGTGGTCCCCCTCCCGAGCGACGACATGAAGGGGCGCATCATCGGTCGAGAAGGCCGCAACATCCGCTCCTTTGAAGCCGCCACCGGTGTGGACGTCGTGGTGGACGACACTCCGGAAGCCGTAATCCTCTCGAGCTTCGATCCCATACGACGCGAAGTGGCGCGGATCGCCATGGAGCGCCTGGTGGTGGACGGCCGGATCCACCCGGGCCGCATCGAGGAGGTGGTCGAGAAGGCGGCAGAGGACGTGAAGGGCGAGATGCTCGAGGCGGCCGAGGAAGTGCTCTACGATCTGGGCATCCACGACCTGCCGGAGTCGCTGACCGACGTGTTGGGGAATCTGAAATTCCGGACCAGCTACGGGCAGAACCAGTTGATGCACGCGCGCGAAGTGGCCCTTCTGGCAGGAAACATGGCCGCCGAGCTCGGTGTGGACGTCGAGATGTGCAAACGCATGGCGCTGCTGCACGACATCGGCAAGGGTCTGACCCACATGCAGGAGGGCAGCCACGTCGAGATCGGGTACGACCTGTGCAAGCGGGCGGGCGAGAGCGATCATGTACTGAACGCGATCAAGGCCCACCATGGCGAGGAGCCGGCTCGTTATCCCGAGACGTTTCTGGTCACGGCGGCTGACGCGATCTCTGGCGCCCGCCCCGGAGCCCGCCGCGAGTCCTTCGAGCACTACGTAAAGCGGCTGGAAAAGCTGGAAGAAATCGCGCGCTCCTACACGGGGGTGTCGAAGGTATACGCGATCCAGGCCGGTCGGGAAATCCGGATCATGGTCATGCCGGAGAAGGTCACGGACGAAGAGATGGCCGCTCTCAGCGAGAAGACCGCGAGCCGCATTGAGGAAGAACTTCAATACCCGGGGCAGATCAAGGTCGTCGTGGTGCGGGAGACCCGGGCCGTCAATTTCGCCCGATAAACGGGGCCGGGTCCCACCGGCCGCTCCGAATAGATTCGAGGAGATGACATGTCCGCTCAGATCATAGACGGTAAGGTGATTTCGCAGGCCGTCCGGGACGAGGTCGCGCAGGAGGTAGAGGAGCTGAAGGCCGCCGCCGTCGAGCCATGCCTCGCGGTCATGCTGGTCGGCGAGGACGCGGCATCGAAGGTCTACGTCGGGATGAAGGAGAAGAAGTGTGCCGAGGTCGGGATCAAGGCCATCGACCAGCGCCTTCCGGCCGACACGTCACAGGAAGAGATCCTGTCGATCATCGACTCGTGGAATGAGGATCCGTCGATCCACGGTATCCTTGTCCAGCTGCCGCTGCCGGATCACGTGGACGAGAAGACCGTCATGGAGCGCATTCGACCCGAAAAGGATGCCGACGGTTTCCACCCGGTCAACGTGGGACGCCTGGCCAGCGGCGATCCCAACGCGTTTCGGCCCTGCACTCCCGCCGGGGTCCAGGTGATGCTCAAGCACATCGGCTACGATCCCGCCGGTAAGCACGCCGTGATCGTCGGACGCTCCAATATCGTTGGTCGTCCCATGGCCGCGATTCTCTCTCAGAAGGCTCCCTGGGCCAACGCCACGGTGACCATGGCCCACAGCCGGTCCGAGGATCTGGGTGCGATCACTCGGTCGGCCGACCTCCTCATCGTGGCCGTCGGCTGGCCGAACGCGGTCACGGCTGAGATGGTCTCCGAGGGCACCGTGGTGATCGACGTCGGCGTCAACCGCGTGGATGACGATAGCCGGGAGCGCGGGTACCGCCTCGTCGGGGACGTGGCCTATGACGAGATCGCTGAGAAGGCTTCGTGGATCACGCCGGTTCCCGGCGGAGTCGGCCCGATGACGATCGCCATGCTCCTCAAGAACACCGTGGTTGCCGCGAGGCGACTTGCGGGACTCGCCTGAGGAAAGCCGTCATCGAGGAGGTCGGGCGGGTCGCTGATCCGGGTCGGACTCCGGCCACGGCCGTGCCGGTTTCGGAGGTCAACGAAGCCGTCCGCCAAGTACTCGAATCGTCGTTCGAACCCCTGTGGGTCGGGGGGGAGATCGGCCGGTGGCGACGCCACGGCTCGGGCCACTGTTACTTCACCCTTCGCGACCAGGACGCCCAGATCGACTGCGTCATGTTCCGCTCCGACGCGCGAGGTCTGCCGACCGATCCCGATGACGGGATGGAGGTGTGCGTCTTCGGCCGTCTGACCGTCTATCCAGCCGGCGGCAAGTACCAGTTGGTCGTGAGGTCGCTCGAAGGGCGAGGCGACGGACTGTGGCGGCTCGCTTTCGAGAGGTTGCGTGCCGCCCTGGCAGCGGAGGGATTGCTGGATCCGAGCCGCAAACGAGCGCTGCCGGAGGTCCCACGGCGAGTGGGCGTCGTCACGTCCCGCTCGGGGGCCGCCCTGAGGGATATCATCGCGGTCGTGCGCCGGCGCGCTCCATGGACGGAGATATTGGTCTCCGACTGCCGAGTGCAGGGACGCGAGGCGGCTCCCGAGATCGTCGATGCGCTCGAGCGCCTTGGGCGTGAGGGATCGTGCGACGTGGTGATCGTGACTCGCGGGGGAGGGTCCGTCGAGGATCTTTGGGCGTTCAACGAGGAATCGGTTGCGCGGGCGATCGCCGCCTGTCCGATTCCGGTGGTTTCGGCCGTCGGTCACGAGATTGACGTCACCATCGCCGACCTCGTGGCGGACCACCGCGCAGCCACTCCCTCCGCCGCCGCCGAGACGGTGGTGCCGGAATTCGGCGCGCTTTCGGCCAGGCTTGCCGGGCTGAGAGACGGCATGGCCTCCGCTCTGTTGGACGCCGTGAGAAGAAGCCGCGACCGGACGGAAGACGGCGCGGGCCGGCTGGTTCAGGCCATCGGCGTTTCCCTGTCGCGCCGGGCGAGGGACCTTTCGCTGGTCTCGGCCCGGCTTGACGCCTTGAGCCCCCTGGCGACTCTCAGCCGCGGTTACGCGGTTCCCCTGGACGATGAGGGCACGGTGCTTCGTCGAGGCAGTATGTTCGAGATGGGTGCCAGCTTCGATCTCCGGGTCGTGGATGCGACCATTCGCTGTGAGGTCGGCGGAATCCGAAACATCGACATGCGGGTGGAGGACGAATGAGCGACGGCGACCTGACGTTTGAGCAAGCGCTCGCCGAGTTGGAGACGATCGCGGACTCCCTGGAACGAGACGACCTGGATCTCGAGCAGGCGCTCAGTTTGTTCGAGCGTGGCATCGACCGATTGCGGGTAGCGGGGCGCCTGCTTGATTCGGCGCACGGTAAGATCGAGGAGCTGGTTCAGGGGGCCTCGGAATCGTTTGAAACCAGGCCCTTGGACCCTGGACGCGAGGATACCGGTGAGGCCGCGTCAGGCTAGGCCCAACGGACCGGATGCGAGCCACGCCGGGGGAGATCCGCTGGCCGGGGTTTCGGCGTTGCGGTCGGACTTCGTCCAGGCCCTCGAGTCGTTTCTCCACGAAGAGCTCGATCACCTCGAATCCGAGGTCTCGGAATCCGTGCGCTATGCCGTTCTCAGTCCCGGCAAGCGGATCAGGCCCCTCCTTCTGATGGCCTCGTACCGGGCGCTGGGCGGAGAGAGAGCGGGCATCGCCGATCTCGCCCTCAGCGTCGAGCTGGTGCACGCGTACTCTCTGGTCCATGACGACCTGCCCTGTATGGATGATGACGTGTTGAGGCGCGGCCACCCCACTGTACACGTGAAGTTCGGTGTGCCCATGGCCGTGCTGGCTGGCGCCTCTCTGATGCCCCTGGCCGTAAGAGCGATCGTACGGAGCGGTCCCCGGCTCGGGCTCGAGCGGGCGGCGGTCGATCGGCTCGTCGGGACCCTGACCGCGGCGTCCGGGGCATCGGGGATGGTTGGCGGGCAGCTGCTGGATCTCCGGGCCGAGGGGCGTAGCGTGACGAGGGAGGAACTCGAGGCAATCCACTCCGGAAAGACAGGCCGTCTGATTGCGGCGTGCACGGTCATGGGTGGCATCGCGGCTGGTGCGTCGGGAGACGAGCTGGAGGCTCTACGTCGGTTCGGTCTTGACCTCGGGCTGGCCTTCCAGGCCGTAGACGATATTCTGGATTTACGGGGTACGGCCGGTGAGCTTGGCAAAGAAAGCGGCCGCGACCGTGCACTGGGCAAAGCGACGTATCCGGCCCTGTTCGGATTGGAAGAGACGGAGAGGATCAGCCGGGCCTTCGCCGAGGCGGCGATTGCCGAGCTGGACTTCTTCGACCGGCCGGAAGGTCTCAGGGCCATCGCATCGTACGTAATTGAGAGGACGCACTGACATGCGACTCGGCGTGCTGTCACAGCCGCATCATCCGGCCCTTCGCGACATCATGGATCGTTTGCGGGCCTCGGCGGAGGAGATCGGGGCGGAACTCGTCCTCACTGCGGACCTGCTTGCCGTGGCAGGTGGCGACGGGCCGGCACTGGAAGACGATGCGGCGGACGTGGATTTCCTTCTCACCCTCGGGGGAGACGGCACCCTGCTTCGTGGGGCGAGGTTTGCGGGGCCCCTGAACGTCCCCGTCGTCGGCTGCAACCTCGGCAAGCTGGGTTTCCTGACCGCGGTACAGCTCGATCAACTGGAAGATCTGCTGTGTCGCCTCCGTGACGGGGACTACGCCGAGGAGCGGCGGTTGGCGCTCCAGGTGGGTCTCCACCCGGCCGAAGGAGGTTCCGGAACAGCAGCGGCCGAGCCGACCGAGACGTTCTACGCTCTTAACGATGCGGTCGTTCACAAGGGCGGCTTCGCGCGGCTCATTTCGATGCGGGTCTGGGTCAACGAGGAGGAGATCGGTCAGTACAGCGCGGACGGTATCGTCCTTGCCACCGCCACCGGGTCTACCGCCTACAGCCTGTCCGCCGGAGGTCCGATACTGTTTCCCTCACTCGGCGCCCTGGTGGCGACCCCGATCTGTCCGCATACGATGTCGATCCGGCCCGTCGTCGTGCCGGCGGACGCCACGATCAGCGTGGAGATCCTGAGCCGGATGGATGGGATCCTCGTGACGGTGGATGGACAGAGCGGGGGGAGGTTGGGAGGAGGAGGCAGGGTGTCCGTGCAGCGGTCGCCGCACCCCGTCCGGCTCATCCGGATGCCGGACCAGAATTTCTTCTCCGTCCTGCGTCAGAAGATGCGGTGGGGCGACGTCCGACCCGCCGCCGACTGATGCATCCATGCTGAAGGAACTCCACGTCCGGAACTACGCGGTCATCGATGACCTGCGCATCGAACTTCAGCCGGGCTTGAACGTCCTGACGGGAGAGACCGGGGCCGGCAAGTCGCTCATCGTCGGCGCCCTCTCCCTGCTGCTCGGTGAACGGGCCTCATCAGAGCTGGTGCGAGCCGGTGAGGACCGGGCGCTGGTGGAAGGAGTCTTCGACTGCTCAAGAGCACCAGAGCTGGTCCGCATGTGCGAGGAGCAGGGCATTGAGGTCGAAGGAGATTGGCTGATACTGCGCCGCGAGGTCCTCCGAGAGGGACGCAATCGTGCCTGGGTCAACGGTTTGGCGGCCACGGCGGGCCTTGTCCGGCAGCTCGGGCAGAGCCTGGTCGATCTCCACGGGCAGCACGAGCATCAGGCTCTCCTCAGGCGGGAGGCCCAGCGGGACATCCTGGACGCATTCGCCGGAGCCACGGATGCTGCCCACCGTACGGGCGAGGCCCACTCCCGGCTGGTCGGCCTGAGAGCGCGGATTGCCGAGACCCGGGCAGAGGCGAAGGCTACCCGCGAGCGCGCCGATTTTCTCGCATTCCGTGCGCTGGAAATAGAGTCGGCGGGCCTCGTGCCGCGCGAGGATGAGACGGCCACGCTGGAGGCCCGGCGGCTCGAGCACTCCGAGGAACTGATCGAGTTGTCTGCCGCGCTGCACTCGGCCGTATACGGGGACGACGGGGCGCTTGTGGAAGGCCTTGGCAGCTTGTCGCGAAAGGTCGATGACCTGGTCCGAATCGACCCGACGGCGGCCGAGATCGAGGCGTTGTACTCGGATTCGCGGACTGCCCTCCAGGAGTTGGGAAGACGCCTCTCCACCTATCGGGACGCGGTCGAGCACGATCCGCAGCGCCTGGCCGAGTTGCGAGAGCGGCTCGACCTGATACACCACCTGAAACACAAGTATGGCGATACGGTCGAGGAGGTGCTCGCTGCAGGGAGGACGGCGCGGGAGGAGCTCGATAGAGCCGATCGCAGCGTGCTCGATCTCGACGCCCTGGCCCTGGAGGAGGCACGGGCCATCGAGGAGCTGGCACGCGAAGCGGAGAATCTGAGCGCTCTCAGGAAAGCCTCGGCGGACCGGCTCGAGAGCGAGGTCACCGGCCTGCTTGACGAGCTTGGAATGGCGGGGGGACGATTCTGCGTGCGCCTGGAGGAACTCGCCGAGTTGGGAAGCCATGGGGCGGAGCGAGTGGAATTTCAGGTGAGTCTCAATCCCGGCTTCCCTCCGGGGCCACTGGCCCGGGTGGCCTCGGGAGGCGAGCTGAGCCGCGTGATGCTGGCCCTCAAGACTGTTCTCGCCGAGGTGGATGGAGTTCCCAGCCTCGTGTTCGACGAGATCGATTCAGGCGTTGGTGGTCGCGTGGCCCAGCGGGTAGCCGAGCGACTGGCCATGGTAGCCGGGAATCACCAGGTGTTCGCGATCACGCATCTCCCGCAGATCGCGTCGCGGGCGTCCGTGCACCTCTACGTCGAGAAGATCCAGGAAGAAGGTCTGGCCTCGGCCCGGGTCCGAACACTCGAGGGAGAGGAACGGGTCGAGGAGCTGGCTCGCATGCTGGGCGGTGACCCGGATCGTGAAACCTCCCTGAGGCATGCGGCCGAACTGCTGTCAGAATAGCTGTATCGGCACCCGAATTGAGAGGGTGACCACTCCCAACGCCGGGGTCTGGCCCCCGGAACCCGAGATCGCGGTTTGCCACAGGAAGGCCAGGTCGATCGGCATGCCAGCCCTGCCTGCGGCGAAGAGCCGGCTGGTCCTGTAGTACGCTCCGATTCCCAGCATATGTCGGGTCTGGGACGTCTCCACGCTCAAGGGCTCGGCGTCGACGCCGCCCGAGGTGGTCTCGTACACGTCATCCTTCTTGTTCCAGAACGTGTACTCGACGGCGAGCGACATGGCTTCGGTGAGAGAAAACCGGGGCGAGACCACGATCTCGAGGAAATCGCCCAGGTCCCGGGAGACGGTGGTCTTCTGCGAGGCGTACCCATACGGCTGACCCGGCAGTGCCACGCGCCGTTCCAGCTCGTCCGCAAGCTGGATCCCATAGGTGACTCCGGCGACCGCCATGAAGCGTTGCCCGAAAGCAATGTCCTGGAACACCTCGAGTTGCAGGTCGGCCTGGCCGGTCCCGATCGGTTGCTGGAGAAACACATCGGGATCCAGATACGGATCCCTGTCCGGGTCCGAGATAGGGAAGCGATAACGGGCTCCGACGGTCGTTCTGAACCTCACTCCCGGTCGGTCCAGCGGCTGCGGCTCGGCTGTCGAGGCGGAATCGACCTGAACGGCGTCGGTCGCAACGACCGCTGCCTCCTCATCCTCGCCGCCTGCCCCGGCTGCAGCTTCTTCTTCTGCCTCCACGGGAAGTCCCGCTGCTTCCGGAGTCGCGAGTGCCGCCGAGTCCGGATCGGCTTCGGGCTCGTCGACCGGTGGGACGGCATGCGGAGGTGGCTGCGCGACGCCGGCCGTTGCCTCCGCCTGAGGCTCCGGCCGCTCAGGCCAGCCGAAAGTATCGAGGATCTTGAATCGCGCACCGATTTCGATCTCGGAGAACGCCCACCCACGAGTGACCTTTCCCAGCGGTTGCCCGAGGACGGGATCGCGCTCGAAATAGGCGTTCACGTCGGGCCTGGTGGCGCTGATAGGCAGGCCGAACCCCGGCAGCGTGATCCCGAACGTTTGGAATCCGGTCTCGAAGCCGCCGTAATAGCCGGTCATCTGCTGCCCGGCGGAGCTGCCGGAGGTGAACAGGTACTGCTGCCCGGAGATTCGCGAGTCCAGAGCTCCCTGGAATGCGTCCGTATCGGCAAGGAGCTCCACGGCCGTGGCCTGGTCCTCCGTGGACAACGTGCCGCCGTCAACCAGGGCCTGGAGCTGAGCCTGGGCCGCATCCAATTCTGAGAAGAACGCAATCGGGTCGGCGAGCGCGGTCTCAGCCCGGAGGATGTTCGCGGTAGTGGAATCGAACACGAACCCGGTCTCGACCTCCGTCTTGACGAGTGGAGCCAGGATCTCGATGGCCGCGAAGCCACCGATCCCGAACTGGAGGGCCAGGGGGATGCGGCGCACGAACACGTCGATCGACCCGAACTCGATATCTCCAAGGTCGAGCTCGCTCCCCGTCAGGGGTGTGAAGCCCAGGGCATCGGCGTCACGATTCACGACCTCGAGCATCGGGTCGAGGCCAGGAAACAGGCGTGCCGCAACGCTCCCGTCGTAGTCGGTGAACAGCGGCTCACGAGTTCCGTCGCTGACGTCGGCGCTGTTCTCCGCGAACTGCTCATTCCAGTTGTAGAACTGGGGAGAGATCTCGATCCACAGGGATCCGGCCCTCGGAATTCGAGCGTCCCGGTCGCGCACCTGTGCGTTGGCGAACGAGGGCGCCACGAGGGTCAGCGCTGCCACCCCGCAGGCGAGGCGGATCAGATAGGGGTGTGCGAGCAGAGCCGGGCTCCGGGCCATGACGATCTCCGGTATGGTGAACCGCGCCGCCCGGGGCGGCGGCCGAGGACCGGAGTATAGACGTGTTCCGCCGGCCTGCACAAGCGAAGTTCGACTCTGGCCACACGTTGGGGAAGCCGCTAGTTTCCGCGCCCCGGAAGCAGGACAGGTCCGGGATGGCGTCGTGGCCGAGTGGCTAGGCAGGGGCCTGCAAAGCCCCCTACTCCGGTTCGAATCCGGACGACGCCTTGGCTCCCGGATCTTCCGGGAGGCGCCCTCACGACAGATTCCGCGGAACGAGGCGGCAGCGCGCCTGGCGCTCCGTCCCAGGTCTGAAGCAGGGAGGTGCCGTGACCGATTCGACCCCGGACGTGCGCCGAGCCCTGTCCGTGGACCGTATCCTTCTTGTGCTCCTCATGTTCGTGCCGGCGACCCTGACCATGGTGTGGGGGTTCGGACTCCACGGTACTCCGGTGTTCATAGCGTCCGCCGTTTCCATCATTCCGCTGGCTGGCTACATGGGCCGCGCCACTGAACGGCTGTCCGAACACCTCGGTGCAGGGTGGGGAGGCTTCCTCAACGCCACCTTCGGTAACGCGGCCGAGTTGATCATCGCGATCATGGCCCTGCGGGCAGGCCTGATGGATGTGGTCAAGGCCTCCCTCACGGGGTCGATCATCGGCAATCTCCTGCTCGTCCTCGGACTCAGCATATTGGTCGGTGGTCTGAAGTTCCCGCCCATCCAGCGGTTCAACAGGACCGCGGCGACCATGGGGGCGACGATGCTCCTGCTCGCGGCGGTCGGTCTCGTGCTTCCGGCGATCTTCCACCAGGTCGTGGGACAGGATGCGGTCGGGCTCGAGCGCGGTCTCAGCCTCGACATATCGATCGTGCTGATGGTGACCTACGTACTTGGCCTGCTGTTCAGCTTCCGCACCCACTCACACCTGTACCTCGGGACGGGCGCCGCCATGGATCGTGGCTCTGTGGAAAGCGATGGCCCGCCGCGGGGCGGAGCCTCGCGAGCCCTCGGCCTTCTCGTGCTTTCTGCCGCGACCGTCGGCGTGATGTCGGAGATGATGGTGGGCGCGCTGGAAGAGGCGGCGCACGACCTGGGCATGAACCAGGTTTTCGTCGGCGTGATCCTGGTGGCGCTGGTCGGCAACGCGGCCGAGCACTCCACGGCCGTCCTGATGGCCCTCAAGAATAAGATGGACCTGGCGGTCAACATCGCGGTCGGATCGTCGATTCAGATCGCGATGTTCGTTGCGCCTCTCCTGGTGTTCCTGAGCTACGCGATCGGACCGGCCCCAATGGATCTCCATTTCACGGAGCTGGAAGTAGTAGCTGTAGTGCTCTCGACTGGTGTCATGGCTCTCGTTTCGCTTGACGGAGAGTCGCACTGGATGGAGGGAGTGCAGCTCCTGGCAGTGTACGTCATGCTCGGGCTGGCCTTCTTCTTCCTGCCCGTCTGAGGAGCGAGGACCGATATCGAGGGCTCGGATGGGCAACCTCTTCGGTCCGTTTCGAGTCTAAGGGATCAAACGGTGGGCGCTCGCATCCAGCGCGGGCCGCGGACGGGGTGTTGTCATAGTGATGTCGGGCGACCGTACCCACTCCAGAAGATTTTGCGCCCCAAGGTGTATACCGTACGACAAGCTCAAACTCTGAACCGGGACGCGTTTCCATGAAGTCGCGCTACCTCGTCACTATCCTGGTGTTCGTAGTCGCAGCTGCCGCTCTGGGCGGCATATACTTGCGCCTCAAGCAGAACAGCGAAGAAACTCCCGAGGGTTCCGAGAGTGCGACCGTTGATTCGGCTCGCGCCGCGGCGGAAAGCACTGCCGCGGCATCGGCGTTCGCTACGGGAGTCGCTATCCCCGTCGAAGGGGCCTCGGTGCAGCGGGGGACGTTCGTTCTCTGGGTCAGTGCCGAGGGACAGGCCGCCGCTATGCGCAGGGCTCCTCTCCACGCCCAGGTTGGCGGGCGGGTGGTCGAGGTTCCCGTACGCGAGGGCGCGTGGGTGTCCGCCGGCGACATGATCGCCCGGATCGACCCGGTTGAGTACGAGATCAGTCGCAAGGAGGCACAGGGAGCGCTCGAGTTGGCGGAGGCCTCATACCAGGACCTGACGCTCGGCGACGAATCCATCGAAGACGCGGAGCTCCTGGAGGTGCGCCAGTCTCAGGCCCGGATCCGGAGCGGTCTGGTCGGCGCCGAGGCACGGTTGGAGCAGGCGGAATACAACCTCGAGAAGACGGTGATTCGGGCGCCGTACGCGGGCAGGTTAGCCAACCTGGTGGTGGACGTGGGAACGCGCCTCGGAGTGAACGACTCGGTCGCGACGGTCGTCGATCTTTCGAGCGTCGATGTGGACGTGCAGGTGCTGGAGAGCGAGATCGCGGCCCTCGAGGTGGGGCGGGATGCAACCGTGACCTTCACGGCTTTTCCGGGCGAGCAGTTCCAGGCCGAAGTCTCGACCGTGAATCCCGTCGTGGATCCTGTGAGTCACGTGGGACGAGCCACCGTACGGCTCCGGAACCCCGGGGCTCGCATCCTGCCGGGGATGCACGCGAACGTGAGAATAGCCGGTCGGCTGTACGAGGATCGGATCTCAGTGCCGAAGCAGGCCATCGTCGAACGGAGTCGTCGGGAAGTGGTGTTCGTGTTCGAGCCTGAGTCTGAGGGAGCAAGCACGGGCCGCGCCAAATGGCGCTACGTGACGACGGGGCTCGAGAACGAAGAGGCGATCGAAGTCGTGCCCGCGGAGGACACCGACGAGCTGGCCGAGGGCGAGATCGTTCTGGTCGGTGGGCATACGACACTGACCCATGACGCCATGGTGAGGTTGGCGGAGCCGGAAGGCGGTGCGGGAGGTGCACCATGAGCCGTCGCGGTAGCCGTCACGGGCGCCGTCGCCGGAGCGTGAGCTTCCTGTGCGTCCTGGCCGCCGGCGCCATTGCGGTGCCATCGGCGCGGGCACAGGGAGTGACGACGCTCGAGGAAGCTCTTCGAACGGCCCTGACGCTGAATCCGAACATCGAATCATCCGCGGCTGCGGCCGCAGCCGCGACGTCTTCGCGATGGGCCGATTGGGGAGCGTTCCTGCCCACGATCGACGCGCGCGGATCGCTGTCACAGACTGACTTCACGAACGTGACGTTTGTAGATCCGACGGGCGTGGCGCAGACGCTGGATCCTCCAATCACTTCGATTCGCAAGAGCAGTTCGGCTTCGCTCACGTTCGGCCTCGCGCTCCTCAACCCCGAGCGTATTGCCAACGTGCAGGCGGGTGACGCCCGAGAGAACGCGGCCGACTTCCGGCTGACGGCGGCCGAGCGGGCCGTGATCCGGGACGTGAAGTGGTCCTATTTCGAGGCGCTCAAGCAGAAGCAGCTCCTGGACGTGTCGGAGCGGCAGTTGACGGCCCGCCGTCAGGACTTCGAGGTCACGGAGCGGCGGTATCGAATCGCCGCTTCCTCCCGGAGCGACCTCCTGGGAGCCGAGATGGACCTGAGTGACGCGGAATTGCGGGTGCTGGATTCGGAAGATGGACTGTCCCGCGCTCTGCGGCAGCTGCAGGTGACGCTCGGAGTCCCGGTCACGAACACGGACGCCGGGTCCGTCGAGCTGGTCGACGTGGACCGCGTGCCGGACGCCGAACCACTCAATGCTGACGCCCTGGTGACGTCGGCCCTCGCGCTCAACCCCAATCTGCTGGCGCTGCGCCAGGACCAGAAAGCCGCTTCGGCCGATCTGTGGTCGGCCAAGTCGAGCTACCTGCCGCGCATTGATCTCGGGTACACCCTGGGCCGAAGCAAGGAACTGGGCCGGGACGAGAGCCTGCTGGACTTCAGTCCGGCCAACACGTCCGGCGGATTCGTCATCCAGGGATCATGGAGCCTGTTCTCCGGGTTTACTCGCAAGCGCCAGACGGCGCAGGCCGACCGCCAGAAGCGGCAGGCAGTTGCGCAGCTCACGGCGGATCAGCTCCAGCTCGAGAAGGACGTCCGGGACCTGGTCAAGGAGCTCAAGCGCCGCAGCCAACGCCTCACGATCATCCAGCGCAACGTGAGTCTTGCCGGAGAGCGGCTGTCACTCGCCCGGGAACAGTACCGTCTCGGCAGCATCCCGTACTTCAACCTGCAGCAGGCGATCGACCGGCTCACGCTCACGGAACAGGCGCTGTTCCAGGAGCGGTACGACTACCTGATCGGGTGGGCTAGCCTGGAAGAGAAGGTCGGGGGCGACCTGGGTCAGGGAGCGAGCTGATGGCACTGTCCGACCTGTCGATCAAGCGCCCCGTCGCGACGACCATGCTCTACCTGGCCGTGGGGGTGCTGGGTGTCGTGTCGTTCGCCCGGCTGCCTATCGACCTCCTGCCCGACGTCTCGTTTCCCACGCTCTCGGTCTGGACGACGTACCCGGACGCCGGTCCCGCGGAGGTCGAGCGCTTCGTCACCGAGCCCGTGGAAGCCGTGGTCAGCCGTGTTCCGGCTGTTCGCACCGTCGATTCGAGATCGCGCGAAGGGCAGTCCCTGGTGCGCTTGCAGTTTCACTGGGGCACGGACATGGAGTTCGCGATGCTCCACGTCAGGGAGCGCCTGGATAACCTGGTCGGAAGCCTCCCGGAGAGCGCCGAGCGCCCCGTGATTCTCACGTCGGATCCAACCAACGATCCGATCATATCGCTCGCGATCACCGGCGCGGACCTGGCCGAGCTGAGGGACCTGTCCGATGCCGTGTTCAAGCGTCGCCTCGAGCAGTTGGACGGGGTCGCAATGGCGGCGATCACGGGCGGACCCATCCGCGAGATCCAAGTCGAGGTCGATGCGAGTCGGTTGTCGGTGAACGATGTCACGATCGCCCAGGTCACCGATGCCCTCGACCGGGCCAACTACAGTGCGCCAGGGGGAAGCATTCGCCGCGGTCGCTTTCGGTACAGCCTCAGGACGCTGGGTGAATTCCAGAGCGTCGAGGAGCTGGAGGACGTGGTGGTGGCGCGTCCCCCGGGGGGAGGGGTCGTTCGCCTCAGCGACGTGGCCCGGATCTTCGAGGGCGAGGCGGACCGGGAAACGGTGGCTCGCTTCAACGGCGAGCCGGCGATCGGGCTGCTCGTCTACAAGGAGGCCGGGTCCAATACCGTCCGGGTGGCGGACCAGGTGGGCGATGTTCTCGCACAGTTGCGGGAGGAGTTTCCAGAGGTCGGGATCGAGGTGGCCTCGAGCCAGGCCACGTTCATCGCGGATGCGATCTCGAACGTGGTGCAGGCGCTTCTGTTCGGTGGTGTCCTGGCCTTCCTGGTGCTGTTTTTGTTCCTCGGGGACCCGCGTTACCCGGTAGCCATCGGGCTCGCGATTCCGATTTCCGTCATGGCGGCGTTCGCGTTGTGCTACCTGGCCGATGTGAGCCTCAACGTGATGTCCCTGGGCGGATTGGCCCTCGGGGTCGGAATGCTGGTGGACAACTCCATCGTGGTGTTGGAGAACGTCTTCAGACACCGGGAGGAGGAGGGGCTTGACGCTTCCACTTCCGCCTCGGTAGGGGCGAACGAAGTCGCCGGCGCCATCACGGCGTCGACACTCACCACCATCGCCGTGTTCGGCCCGGTGCTGTACGTGACGGGTGTGGCGGGGGCTCTCTTTACGGATCTCAGTCTGGCCGTCGCATTCTCTCTCCTCGCCTCCCTGCTCGTGGCCCTGACGCTGCTTCCGGTCATGGCCGCCCGGGTGGGCGGGAAGGTGGCTGGAGCGCGTGAGAGCGCCCCGGATAGGCGTAGCGAGATCGCGGGCTGGCTTCCCATTCGAGTCGTTCGGAGAGCCGGACGTTTCGTCGGCCGTGTCTTCCGTTTCATCGTGGATTCCGTTCGCATCACCTTTGCTGATCTGTTTCGGGCGATTGGTCGCATCCTGGCCGTCATATTCCGACCCCTGCTCGTTGGCTTCGATCGGGCGTTCTCGGCGTTCACGGTCCGGTACGAACGGACGTTGGAGTGGTCTCTGGAGAACCGCGGCCCGGTCCTTTTCATCGCCTTTGGAGCCCTCGCCGTGGCCGTGGCTGCAGGCCAATACCTTCCACGAGGCCTGATGCCGGAGGTCGACGAGGGGGCCTTCCGCGTCGAGTTGAACCTGCCCGTGGGAACACCCCTCGAGGTCACCGCGGATGCAGCGGCCCGGCTGGAGTCAGCTCTCCTGGAGACGGACGGGGTCGAGGCCGTGTTCAGCCGTGTCGGAAGGGCGCGGGAGGCGGAGCTTGCCACTCACGAGTTGACGGGCCTCAACAGCGCCGCACTAGACGTCCGGCTGACGGAGGGGGGACGGCGGGTCACGGACGTGGTGGATGAGTTTCGATCCGTGGTCGAAGGAACCGGAATCGATCCCCGGGCGGTCTCGATCGAGACGGGACGCGCGACCTCGCTGGGCCGTGCGATCGGACTCGGCGATGCGGACGTGGCCGTAAAGATCCGGGGCCAGGAACTCGACAGCCTGGTGAAGGTGGCTGACCAGGTCCTGCTTCGAATCCAGGATCTTCCGCGGATCGCGGACGCGCGCATCGACCTGCAGCTCACCCAGCCGGAACTCGAGATCGAGGCGAACCGGGCCGCAGCGGCTCGCTACGGCCTCTCGGTTACCCAGGTGGCGGACGCTATCGAGGCTTACCTCAGGGGCTCCGAGACGGACCGGCCATATACCGAATTCTCAGAGAAGATCGATATCCGTGTTCGCCTTCCGGAGGGCGAGAGGCAGGCGCTGGCCGACGTGATGATGCTGACCCTGGAGGGCGTTCCGATCCGGGAGCTCGTGACGGCCCGGGAAGGCTACGGTCCGGTCGAGATCCGGCGCAGTGAGCAGAACCGCACGGTGCAGGTCCTGGCTGACATAAGGGGCGGAGGCATCGCATCGGCTGTCGAGTCCATAGAGGCAGCCGTGGCGGACGTCCCGCTACCGCCGCTCACGGCGATGAGGGTAGGCGGGGAAAACGAGGAAATGAGGGAGAGCTTCCGTTCGCTCCTGTTCGCGTTCGGGCTGGCCCTGTTCCTCGTGTTCCTGATTATGGCCGCGAAGTTCGAATCGCTCGTTCAGCCCATAGTCGTCCTGGTCTCGGTGCCTCTGGCGGCGATTGGCGCCGTGGTCGCGCTGGCGTTGGCCCGCGACGGCCTGAATGCTATGAGCGGAATCGGGTTTGTGATCCTCATCGGGATTGTCGTGAACGATGCGATCATCAAGGTGGACTTCATCAACCAGAAGCGCGCCGAGGGGGCCACGAAGAGACATGCCATCCTCGAGGCGGGGCGCCTGCGCCTGCGGCCGATCATCATGACCACGATCACGACGGTGTTCGGACTCCTTCCGATGGCCCTCGGCTGGGGCGCGGGAGCGGACCTCAGGGCCCCGCTGGCCGTCGCGGTGATCGGAGGCCTGATCTCGGCGACCTTCCTCACGCTCATCGTGGTCCCGGTGGTGTACTCTCTTCTGGTCTCACCGGCCGCGTCGGTCCGGCCGGCGGTGACGGACGGTTGATGGCGAATCGAGCGGTTGTGGACGCTCGCCACTTCGCGGGCGGCGAGGAGGGAGGCGGAGAGTGATCGATCTGTCCATCAAGCGCCCGGTGGCGACGGCAGCGATCTATGTCGCACTGGTGGCTCTCGGGGCGTACAGCTTCCGCCTGATCCCGGTAGAGCTGTTGCCCGACGTCGACTATCCGAGACTCACCGTCAACGCCTCGTGGGGAGGCGCATCACCGGAGGCCATGGAGGCTTTCGTCACTTCTCCGCTGGAGGCGGCCTCCCAGCAGGTAAGAGGCGTCCGGAAGATCACATCCACCTCGAGAGCCGATCCAAGAGGGACGGGCTCGAGTGCCGAGATCGAGATCGAGTTCGATCGCGACGTACGCATGGACTTCGCCCAGCTGGACCTGAGCGAGCGCTTTGCCGCGATGCGGGATGAACTGCCGCCAGCCGTCTATCCGCAGATCCAGCCTTACGTCCCACGCGAATTCTCGGACGAAGAGCAACGCTTCCTGAGCTACCGGCTACATGGGCCGTACACCTTCAGCCGGCTGGCCGAGGTGGCGGAAGAGGAGATCGAGCCGGTCCTGTCTGCGATCGATGGCGTGGCAGGCATAATGATCTGGGGAGACCAGGACCGCGAGGTCGCCGTCGAGCTGGACCGTCAGAAACTCGAGGCCTTCGACCTGAGGCCCGAACAGGTAGAGCAGCGCATCCGGGATCTCTCGACACTCAGGGCGCCCGGATCGCTCGTGCTCGAGGGGCGCCAGGTCACGCTCGCAGTGCGTACGAGGGTCCGCCGCGTGTCCGATCTCGAGGATCTCGTGATCCTGCAGCGTCCCGAGGGGGCAGTTCGACTGCGCGACATCGGAACCGTACGGGAGCAGACGGCGGACGCGACCTCGTACTTCCGGATCAACGGGCAGCCGACGATCTCGATCTTCGTGACGCGGGAGTCGGGCACGAATGCCGTTCGGGTCGCGGACGCGGTCAAGGCCTCGATCGGCCCCCTCGAAGCTCGCATGCCTCCCGGGGTGACCCTGGAGCTGGACGACGATCAGAGCAAGGAAATCCGGCAGCAACTCACGGACCTCAGGCTTCGGGCCGTGGCGGCCGCGATCGTGATCTTCCTGGTCCTGACCCTGTTTCTGAGGTCGATGAGCGCGGTGCTGGTCGTGTTCGCCACCATCGGATTCAGCGTCCTCATTGCCGTCAACATGCTGTACATTGGCGGCTTCTCGTTGAACGTCCTCACGCTCGCCGGGCTCGCCTGGGGCTTCGGTCTGATCGTGGACAACGGGATCGTGGTACTGGAGAACGTCGAGCGGCACTCCCACCTCGGGAAATCTTCACGGCAGGCGGCATCCGACGGCGCCCGGCAGGTCATGCTGCCAGTGATCGCGGCGACGGCGACTACGGCCATCGTGCTCGTACCGTTCCTGTTCCTCCAGGGCGAGCTTCGGATCTACTACCTGCCGCTTGCCTTCGCCGTCGCTTTCTCGATCGTGGCCAGCCTGTTCGTGGCGTTCACTTTCGTGCCGACGATGGCGGGCCGGATTCAACACTGGAGAGCACGGGTCTACGGGGTGCCGAGCGGAAACGGCTCACCGGAGGACAGTGGCGGGGAGGCGGAGTCCCCTGCGAGCGCATCGGCACCGTCCGAGACGTCCGCCAGCCTCCGGGCTCGCGGACCGGCCTACATCCGAGTCTACCGCAGCGTTCTGGGCTTCGCCCTCGATCACCCCATCCTGGTGATCGCGGTGTGTCTCGCAGCCCTCGGCGGAAGCTGGCGCCTGTTCGACGAGCATGTCACCCGGGGTATCCGGTGGTCGGCCTTCTGGGGGCAGGACACGTACATCAGCGTGAATATCACGTTCCCGCGTGGGGCGGGTCTCGAGCGGACGGATGAGATGGCCCGTGCGTTTGAAGAGAAGATCTCCTCCATTCCCGAGGTCAAACGATACGAAGCGTGGGTTCAGCCACAGTACTCCTTCATACGGATCACCTTCCCGAAGGAGCTGGAGTCGACGCAGGTGCCCGTGGCGATCAAGGAACAGATGGTGGCGTACAGCTATCAGTTCTCCGGCGCCGACGTGAGGGTATACGGGTACGGCCCGTCGTTCTACGGGGGAGGGAGCAGTCCGCCCAATTACTCGCTCAAGATTCTCGGCTACAACTACCTGCAGGTGCAGGAGTTGGCTGACAACCTGGCGAGCAGGCTCGAGCGGTTCAGCC
>JAUVPT010000150.1 GCA_030598525.1 Gemmatimonadota bacterium | reverse complement strand
GGCCGAAGAAGCCCTCGGCGTCGGGTGACAGGATTGCCCCGGCGCCCAGATAGTAGACCGGCTCCTCGAGAACGGTGAACCGGTTCGTCTCGCTGACCTCGAGATTCCACAGCCAGCTCACATCGAATCCGCGCGATTCAGCGAACCCGCGGATTGCCGCGGTGCGCCCGGCATCCAGCGGAGCGCGCGAGATGACGAGAGTCGCCGTGTTCCAGGAGCGGATGAGGGCGAGATGGCGCCCCGGATCCTCTATGCCGGCCACGCGGGCCGCCTCGACCGCCGTGGCGAACAGCTTGATGGCGTCCCGGGGCGGCGTCTTCAGCCAGCGGGTGATGGCCAGGACCCCTTCGTCGCTGAGCCGACTCACATAGAGGGCGAGCGCCTCCACCGTGTATAGGTAGCTCTCGCTCAGCGCATGCACGCCCGCCGAAGAGGCGTTGAAGGCATCCAGAAGAGCGATCTGGATAACGTCCACACGGAGGTCGGGATGTGCCTCGAGGAAGCCTCGTCCCTCCGCGATCACCAGGTCCACGTCCGGTCGCCCGTAGAGGTCTCCGGAGAACGAACCCATGAGATCGACGATCTCCGGAACGCCCGGGTCGAGTTCGACCGCAGTGACCCGCTCCGCCCCGTGGGCCAACGCGCTCAACACCTCGGTCCCGCCGCCGGCCCCGATGACCAGCACCCGCGGGTCCCGCACCAGCTGGTAGGGAAGCGCCGAAGTCACGTAGTCGAGGAACGCGAAGCGCTCCAGCGAGCCGTCGAACCTGTGGACAGGGGAGACGCCGCCTCCGTCGAAGAACAGCGCCGCCTGCTCGGGAAACACTCCGAGGCGTTTCATCGGATAACCGGAAACCTGGCCCGGTGTCTCGCGGATCAGAGATGACCGCACGGCGGTGAGTCGCGACAGCGGGGATTCCTTCTGCGCGATGATCCGGGCATCCGGGAGCCGCCTGGCGTAGGACAGTCCCTTGTACTCGGAGACGCGAATCGGGACCGGCCCGCGCACGGCCAGCAGCGCCCCGACAGCCACGGCGATTACTGTGCCGGCGGTGAGCCACCGCCTGTCACCGCCCGCGACCAGGAGGAAGGCGCCGAGTGCCACGAATGACAGCAGGTACGGAACCGCGTCGGCGGGGACGAAAAAGAGAGCGCCCACGACGCCCGCGGCCCCGAGACCGGAGCCGACCATGTTGGCGAAGTACACACGACCGATTCGGCCGGGCCGGAGCAGCAGCGCCGTCGCAACGCACCACGACACGAGGAAGAAGGGCGCCGACAGCGTGAGATACAGGAGGACAAGCAAGGCCCACTGGCCGGGACGCGTGGTGAGCTGCAGAGTCTCGAAAGGTATGGCCTGGCTGACCTCATAGCAGGCGATCAGTGAGACCGGCAACAGGAAGGCTCCGATCCTCAGAAGCCGGGGCTCACGTCCGCGGACCCGGTCGCCGAGCAGGCCGAGCACGGTTCCGCTCACCGCGAAACCGAGCAGCGCCATGCTGATGATCATGTAGGCGAAATGATGCCATTGAGAGATGGAGAACACACGGACGAGCGCGATCTCGAACGCGATTCCGGTCGCACCGATGAGCAGGATGGCGGGCTCGATCCGGCGCATATGTTCGTGACCGTGACCGGCAAAGGGATCGACCGGCGAGTCCAGGTCAATCACCGCGGGTGAACGGGACGAAGCGGACGGCCCCCATGTTCCACTGAATCACGCTTCCGTCACGCTGCTTCTCCACCAGCATCAGGGACTGGACCTGAAACGGCGCTCCGACCGGGATCACCATTCGTGCGCCGGGCTTGAGCTGCTCGACGAGCGGAGGCGGAATGTGGCTCGCCGCCGCGGTGACCAGGATGCCGTCGAAGCGCGGATGATCCGGCCACCCGAAGTACCCGTCTCCAACCAGGGTGCGCACCCTTCCGTAGCCGAGCTCGACCAATCGTCGCGCCGCCGCCCGCCCGAGCGGCTCCACGACTTCGATCGTGTACACGCTATCGGTGATCTCGGCCAGCACGGCCGCCTGATAGCCCGAGCCGGTTCCGATCTCCAGCACGACGTCCCCGCGGACCACATGCATCATTTCGGTCATGGCCGCCACGATGTAGGGCTGCGAGATGGTCTGTCCGTGCCCGATGGGGAGGGGTCGATCCGAGTACGCTCGTTTCACGTCACCCGGCCGCACGAAGCGGTGCCGGGGCACGGTCTCCATCGCCCGCAGAACAGCCGTATCCGTCACCGGATTCCGCCCCGCGAGACGGGAAGCGATCTGTTGACGGACCATCAGGAGGCGGGCGTCCCGGTACTCATCCGCCTGCTGGAGAGGCAGCGAAGCGGCGAGGGCGGCGCCGGCGCCAAGCGCGAGCAGCCAGGACCTCACGGTGGGTCGGAACCTGTCCGCGCCCGGGCGACGGGTCCTCTCACGTCTTGGAGTCTGTCTTCGCGAAGAAGCCGCTCAGGAGCTGGTGCGTTCGCACGCTGCCGCATTTCGGACACTCGGGTTCCTTCTCGTGGCCTTCGTGTTCCGAGATGAGCTCGCTCATCGTGAACGTCTTTTTGCAGTCCTCGCACCGGTACTCGTAGAAGGGCATCGGTCAACTCCCTCAGGTAGTGGGAAGTCACTGCCTCCACAGAACGAGGTGGCGGGTCACGTCAGGAGGGAGAACGCGGCTCGCCGAATCGTTACTGTAAAGTTAGCCTGCCCGCGAGGCCCGAGCGAGCCTCGTCATCGTGGGAAGGAGAATCCCAGGTGGCAACGCATAACGGGTGCGATCCCGGCCCCATCTGGAGCCGCCGGATGACTTCCTCGTAGCCGGGTTTCGTCCGCCTGAACAGGTCCTTGCCGACCTGTGTCGGCTGTTCATCGGAGTTCGGTTCGGTCTCCAACGTCCGCGCCCAGAACGTCACCAGCACCTCGTCACCGTCCACTTGCCGGTACTGGCCTGACCAGGTGGTGACGGAATGCAAATCCCCGCGCTCGTTGTCCCAGGCGACCGAGAACGCCACGACTTGCGTGCCCGCGGATGGTGCCTCGTCCGTCAGCCCGACCACCCGGTAGACCCCCGGTGCATCGCCTACCGTCGTTCGGCACGTTCCCCGGATGTCGTTCCCGTCGATGACGAGGACAAGCTCGGAGCCGAGCTCGTTGTACCAGTGACCCTTGAGTGACATGGCTGCCTCCTTCGTCCCTGTCGGCTCACCGCTCAGACTGCGGGCGCGGCCGCGGGTCTTGTCATACGGGCCGTAGCAGCAGCTTCGAGGGCTGCGACAAGTGGTTCCGCGTCTTTCTCAGCGACGCTCGTCCTGAGCGCCCCGCCCTTGAACCAGGAAGCGCTGATCGCCGGATCTTCGTGGATGACGGCAACCGGCTCGATACCGTAATCGATCAGGACGTCACGCAGCAGCTGTTCGGTGTCCTCGTCGGGTACCCTGTTCAGGACGGTCAGCACCAGTCGTACCCTGGATTCGCGGTAGATGCTGTTGGCAAGGTCGACCAGGTCCTGACTCTCGAGATGCTCGGTTGCGGGCATACCACCCTCGTGCAGCTCGTAGACCAGATTGCTGAGGTCTTCCGCGATTCGGACGGCTGACTTCGTCGGATCGACCACGGCTACCGCCCAATCCACTCCGGTGATGAGGCCACGGGCGGAGTCCTCGAAACCGGCCTTCAGGTCCACCAGAGTGACCAGGTTCTCCGACTCGGACCGGATAGTCAGGTCTCTCGCGATCTTGGCGATCGGCCCATCACAGCCCGCTCCCGGCCCGAGGGAGCCGAGCTTTCCGGCGATCAGTAGCCAGATGCCGTCGGGCGTTTGGTCGACGTACCGATCAGGGATAGCCTCCAGTGAGATCTGAGCGCCCGGAAGTCGTGTCGGATCGTCGACGGGGCAGCTCACGCTTCCACCGCTGAAGACCGCCCCTCCGAAGTACTCCAACAGGGGCGCCGGTGCACGCTTGAGGCCAAGCGCATCGTGGAGTCCGAAGTTCGTGGAGTCCGCGTCCAGAACGCAGACCGAGTAACCCTGCCGCAGGAGAGCTCTGGCCGTCAGCACCGTAACCGTGCTCTTGCCCGAGCCCCCCTTGCCGAGAATGCCGATACGCTGATTGCTCAGCGGCTTTGCTGAACTCATGGAACCACCTCCTCGATTATCACCGGTGCCTGAAGCCCCGAGTAGTGAGTAGACAGGGACGCGCTTTCTGGCGTCATGCCGCGACTCCACCGGGTGACCAGTACCGAGCACGGGGCAGCGTGCACGACGTGTGACGTCACGCTGCCCAGCATCATTCTCAGAAGCCCTCCGAGACCGTGGCTTGCCATGAGAATCAGGTCGGACCCGGCAGACCGGGCAAAGCGTACAATCTCGCCCGCCGGATTGCCGGACCTGACGAATATTCTGGCCTCGACGGCCGGTCCGCCGGCCTCTATCAGGAGCTGATGCTGGCGCTTCTCGGCTTCCAGCTCCAATCCATGGCGGTCCCGATCCGCCAGTTGCGACTGGATCAGGTAGAAATCCGGGCAGGCCGTCTCGTTGATGACATGGAGTAACTGCAGACTCGCACCATGGTCCGCGGCGAATGCACTTGCGTAGGCCAGGGTCAGACGGGAGTACCAGGAGAAGTCGATCGGAACGAGAATGGTCTTCAGCGCCGTCTCCGAGGATGAGTCAGTGCCGTCCTGCCTCACGCTAAACACGGGGCAGGTCGACCGTCGAAGGACTTCCTCTGTCACACTGCCCAGACGGAAGCGTCTGAAGCCGCGGCGGCCGTGAGTCCCCATCACGATCAGGTTGATCCCGTGCGCCTCCGCGTAAGACAGGATCGCCGAGCCGGGGCTTCCTTCTGAGGTCGACACATGAGACTGAGCGGGCACGGAGAGGTGAGCCACTCGGCCTGCCAACTGGAGCTCGGCCCGGTGGCGCAGCACGCGCCGCACTTCCTCAGGGTCTGTGGAATCGTGTAGCTGAAGCCAGGAGTCCGGCTCCCGTTCCGGAACAGCGCACACCACGTGCAGCTCCGCGCCGTAGTGTTGGGCCAGGCGAGCCGCCCACGGAAGCGCCGAGTCGGCGCT
>JAUVPT010000171.1 GCA_030598525.1 Gemmatimonadota bacterium | reverse complement strand
TCGGGCGAGGGCATGGGCGGACGCCTCGACTGTGGGACCGAGGGAGTGGAGGAAGTGGTCAGCGAACACCGGCTCCGCGGCATCCGCATCTTCGACATCACTGATATCGAGAACCCGGTGTACATCGGCAACGTGCAGACGTGCCGCGGCTCGCACACCCACTCCGTGCTGGTCGACCCAAATGACCCGGACAACGTCTATGTCTACGTCTCCGGCTCCGCGACCGTGCGCCCCGAGGAGGAGCTCCCCGGTTGCTCCGACGCGTCGCCCGGTGAAGACCCGAACTCGGCGCTGTTCCGGATCGAGGTCATTCGCGTACCGCTCGCGAACCCGGAGCAGGCGGCGATCGTCAGCTCCCCTCGCATCTTCGAAGACCTGGTGGCCCCGGCACGGCACGGCCTGAGTCCTGCGGACATCGCCGAGATCGAGCGGGCGAGTGAGCAGGGAGCCTTCGTCGGCGTGGTCGAGGGCGAGCAGTTCATCCTTCCCGACGGAATGGCTGCCGAGTTGCTCGCGCAGGTCATCGAGGCACGCGGAGCAAGCGGCGCCCCGACGGCCGCCGACAGCGCGGCCCTGCGGGAGGCGCTCCCGGATATAGAGTTCCATCGAGCGGGTGGCGGACCGGATGAGGGAGACGGTCCCCGGCCCGGACCCACGCAGTGCCACGACATCACCCTGTACCCGGAGCTCGGGCTCGCGGGTGGCGCATGCGAGGGCTACGGTTTTCTGATCGACATCAGCGATCCAGTGAACCCGGTGCGCATCGCCGCGGTGGCCGACTCCAACTTCTCGTACTGGCATTCGGCCACCTTCAACAATGACGGCACCTCCATCCTGTTCAGCGACGAGTGGGGTGGCGGCGGTGGGCCGAAGTGCCGCGCCGACGACCCAATGGAGTGGGGGGCGAACGCTTTGTTCACGATCGTGAACGGGCAGATGATCTTCCAGAGTTACTACAAGCTGCCGGCGCCCCAGACGTCGGAGGAGAATTGCGTCGCCCACAACGGATCGCTGATCCCCATTCCGGGCCGAGACGTGATGGTGCAGGCGTGGTACCAAGGGGGCATCTCGGTATTGGACTGGACGGATCCGGCCCACCCAGTGGAGATCGCCTTCTTCGACCGCGGCCCCATGGAAGCGAACTCGATGGGGTTCGGCGGCACGTGGTCCGTCTACTGGTACAACGGCCTGATCGTGAGCTCGGAGATCGGGCGCGGCCTCGACATCCTCGAGCTCACCCCGAGCGATTTCATCTCGGAGAACGAGATTGAGGCGGCCCGCTCAGTGACGTTCGACCACTTCAACGTGCAGGGCCAGCAGAAGTTCTACTGGCCGGCGACGTTTGCGCTCGCTCGGGCTTACGTGGACCAGCTCGAGCGGTCAGGCGGGCTGGGGGCAGAGGGCGTGGCCATGGCGCGCACCGCCCTGGCGGACCTGGAGGATGCACCGGCCTCAGAGCGGCGAGCGTCCCTGACGCAGATGGCGACTCATCTCGAGCACCTTGCCGCCGAGTCCGAAGACAGCGAGCAGTTGTCGATGCTGGCGGAGACGGTGCGGGAGCTGGCGGCCGTGAGTTAAGTCGCCGCTAAGCGGGTCGCCGTAGGACCAGATGGACGCGCCCGGCACTTCGCCGGGCGCTGTTCAGTGCGGGGTGCTGTGACGCGAAGGGTACCTCCTCACGAGCTCCACTACCAGGCGATCGCGTAGGAGCCGGACGCACAGGCGGCGCTCATCGCTCCTGCCGTCGAACCGTCCGGATCAGAAGCAGTCCGGTTTCACGCCACAGACGGTAACGTTTCCACACTTCTTGCATTCATAGGCCTGATCGTTCAGCGCATCGTCCATCCAGAGCTCGCTATAGAAGCCGATGACGACCAGCTGTCCCTGCCCCGGTCCCGGGTTATCCACGTGGATACGGAACAGTCTGCCTTCGTGCACCGCCGTGGAATCCATGGCCACCCCCTGGAGCGACGGGGCGGCTGCGGGCCCGACGCGAATGCCAATTTTTCCGGCCAAGCCGGACGGGTCACGTGTAAGCTCGGCGTCGGGGATCCTCGTCTGCAAAATGTTGTTGTGTGTCCATGCCTGTCCATCTGTCTTGCGCCCCCGGATGCCCAGGCCCCTGGCGGTCACGGGGTACTTGTCCACAGACTGTTGCGGGGCCGCTGCCGGCGGAGACGCCATCAGAGCCCCTTGTTCTTGTGCCGCCTGCTCCGGCGCGTCCGCTTTCCGCACCTCCCGCGCGAACAGCACGACGACAGCCGCGGCCACGACTATCAGTCCGATCAGCAGGATCTTTCTCATGCTCACCTCCTCGGGTGGCTTGGTTGTTCCCTCGGGCCGGTCTTGACGCTGCGACTCAGTCGCGCGTCTCGCCGGCAAGATACCTATTCATCCCCCACCCCAGGTCGACCCGGTTCACGCTCAGCGGACACGCCCGGGCCTGGCCCTTGAGGTCCGCCGCGATCGCATCTTCTCCGAGCCTCTCGGCAAGAGCGATCGGCATGTAGAAGTGATAGGCTTTGAGTGGCCGGTCCTCTCCGGGAACGAGATCTCCGACGACCTCGTCCAGGTGCTGACGCGCCGCTCCCGGATCCGTGTCGGCAAGCCGGAGGCCTCTCCAGACCGTCGGCACCTCGAGGCCATACTCTTCCCACCCCTCGAACCAACCATTCCATAGCACAGGAAGCCGAACAAGGGCTGGGGAGACAATTCTCGTCGCTTCGAACTGGAGCCTGGCCCTCTGCCGGGCCGTGTACTCGGGCTGGCTCCAGGTTCGCTGCATAAGGGCGAACCGCCGGGCCATATCGGCGGCGTCGCTGGCCGTAACGCCGAGAGCTCCAAGCGCCCACAGGGTTCCCCACACGGAGCCTCCTGCACCGTGCCCGTCTTCCGACTCGGGGTCCGGGACGGAGAAAGTGCTCTCGTTCAAGACACGTTCAAGGATCTCCGCCGCCGCTCGGCCCTGGCCCGCGGCCATGTATATGTTGGCCGCATCCAGAGTGGGCGGAGGCCCTGTGTCACCTCTCCAGTCCCCGAGCTCGTCGAGCGCCCGGTCGGTCTGCGCGACCGCGCCGGCCAGATCGTCGTAGGCGAGCAGCAACATCGCCAGCCGCACCCGATCCTCGGGCGTCGTGTCGCCCCGGATCGCGAGGGCGGTCTCGAAGTGAATCCGGGCTCCCTCGAGCAGAGAGTCGGCCCACACCGGGTCGGCACTGCACGCCGGAATCGACCGTTCCCACAGCATCCAGTCGGCGAGCTCCTCGTGCGGCCTGGGCTGGTCGCTCTCCACGCTCGCCCACGACTCGAGGCGCGCGATCGTGCGCGCTTGCAGCTCCCGGACTCCCGCGACGGCGCGTGCCCTCTCTTCGGCCAGCAACGTATCGGCTATCCAGCGGATATCCCCGTCTTCGACGGTCGGGCAGTAGACGAGTTGATCGGCCGCTTCGGGGAATTCGTACGGCGGGAACATGGGAACGCCCGGCGGCTGGAATCCGAAGCATACTCCCTCGTATGCTGATTCGGCCACCACCCGGTCGATGTCGAACAGCCTTCCCCAGGCCAGCTGCACACGGCTGCTCAGGCTTACCGCTGAATCGAATACGGAGCGCGCCCGGTTGAGGTCCTGGCGCGGGACCAGCGTTCCTTCCCGGCCTTCAGCAAGCCACGGGTCAGTGAACTCCACCGCTCCAGCGAGCACCAACGCTTCGAGGTCTGTCGGCTGTCGCTCCAGTATGGAGTCGTAACGCGTACGGGCAGTCTCGTAATCGCCCGTCCAGAAGGACGAGAAGGCATCGACGTGGTTTCGCTCACCGGGCCTCAGGCGCGCCTCAGTGCCGAGACGGTCGGCCTGCCGGGCGTGGTAAGCGATGGTCGGCCCATCGAGAATGCGCTCCGGGTCCTGCACGGTGCGCCAGTACATCGTCGTGGCCAGGAGATAGTGGGACAACGCGAACGCAGAGTCCTCCGCGATCGCCGCGCGGAAGTACTCTTCCGCCTCCTTCAGCCGCCAGTCCCACAAGGCCGCTCGTCCCTCGTCAAACTGCTGGTGCGCTTCGTGGTTCGGCGATCGGTTGACCAGGTCACCCAACTGAGCGGGCTCGCCATTGAGTTCGAGGATCCCCAGCGCGAGGCCGGCCGTGATGAGCTCGATCTCGGACTTGGGCCCCTCACCCTGAACCCGGCGTTCGGCCTTGTTCTGGCCACGCCGGTAGGTCAGGGCCTCGAGTTTCACCGAGTCGCCCCGCGCTTGCGCGTGCACATAGATGAGGTGGCTGGCGTTCAGTCTCTCGAGCAGCTCAAGGCCCGAGCTGAGCGTGACGGTCGGGATGCCGAGACCGGCCTGCACCAGATCGACCGTGGGACCCTCCATGGCGGGGCCGCCGACAACGGTGATCGACTCCCAGTCCATCAGGTGCCAGTACAGCGCCCGGGCCGCCGTTCGCGCCAGGGTCACCTCCTCATCCGACGCTCCTCCGCCCTCGAAGGGGAGTATGGCGTACGTGGGATGGGCGCCTGCGAAGGCCGCTCGCTGGAGAACCGTCCGCAGGAGCAAGCCGGCGGCGACCAGGGTCAACACGGCCGCCGCCACCAGCACGGCCAGCCGCTTCCCGTGCAACCACCTGTGACGCGGCCCGATGAGCTTGCGCAACGCCGCGGCTGCAATCGCCTCGAAGCCACCTGAGATCAGGTCAAGCGATCCGGCCATCTCTTCCGCGGTCTGGAACCGCTTCTCGGGCTCCTTTTGCAGGGCCGTCTGAATGACAGCCTCCGTTCCC
>JAUVPT010000136.1 GCA_030598525.1 Gemmatimonadota bacterium | reverse complement strand
TCCCGCCCGAGCCTGGCTTCGGCGACATCCGACCCGCAATGAGGGCAGTTCCAGTAGTTGAGGTAGCGACTCCACGAATAGTCGCATGCGGGGCAACGCCGTAGCCTGGAGAGCATATTCCAAGGTAAGCGCTCAGCTGCTATGGATCACGCCAGGACCTTCAGCAGCGCCCACAGGACCAGCATCCCAAGCGCGCCGACGATCGCCCAACGCCCGCACCGCATGGCCATGGTGGCTCCGCGGGTGTTGATGGACCCCAGCACGCGATGACACGTGGGGCACGTAAGTGCAGCGTCGGAAACGATTCCGCCGCAATCGGGGCACTCTGTGAGGGGCATGTCGGAAACCTCCTGACCGATACTCAGCCCCACTTACGCACGGGTCGCAGAAGGCGTCAATCCGTCAAGTCGATCCGTATTGTCAAGTCCCCCCGGACTCCGACTCCCAGTTGCCGGCGGAAGCCAGCTCCTCACGGTCTTGCTGTCACACCCCTCCTGTACATTTCGGGTGAACCTGAGAATTCCGGAGGTGCCATGTCTGAAGCCGATAAGATCCGTGCCCGCCAACCTCTGACGCGCCTGCTTGCGCTGGAACCCTGCGAGCCACTTCGGAGGGAAAACCTGACCATATTCCCGCTGATCGCAGAGCCACAGCCGGAACTGCCGTACCTGCTTCTCGGCGACGCGATCGACCTGGGATTCGTGTCGATCGGAGAGGTGGGATCCGGGAGTGTCCCGAGCCTACTTGCCTCGAATCAGGGTGAGATAGATGTCCTCATCCTCGACGGAGAGCAACTGATCGGGGCGAAGCAGAACCGGATCACCAACCGCACTATCATTCTCGCGGCGAAGAGCGAGACCGTGATCCCGGTGTCCTGCATGGAGCAGGGGAGGTGGCATGACGTCAGCAACGAGTTCCGCGAGCGTCCCAAGCCCCGGCACGCTCCGCCGCGCGTTCGGCGGAAGGCGAGGGAAGTTGAGGCTGCTTATGCCGCGTCTCCGTCGAGGGCCTCCGCGAGCGTCCTGCACCAGGCGCAGAGCGGGGTGTGGCGCGAGATCGCCGAAGTCGGCGTCAGTATGGGCGTGAACTCGGACACGGGGGCGATGGACGAAATCTACGACCGCCACAGCGAGAGCGTGGACGACTGGATCGCCTGCTTCCCGCGCAGCGAAGACCAGGTCGGCCTGCTCGCATTCCTGGGGCGGCGTCCGCTCGGCCTGGACGTGGTCGGGAGCCAAACACTCCATCACCGCCTGCACGAGCGCTTTCTGGGCGGTTATGTGATGGACGCCCTGGCCCGGCACAGGCATCGCGGCGGCAAAGCTACCGGCTCACATCGCAACGGGCTCGGCATGGAGTCCGCGCGCCGCTTCCTGTCCGTTGTCGGCTCGGCTCCTCGTGGGAGAGCCCCGACGGTGGGGAAGGGCACCTCCCACTTGCTCTCCGGCCGGGCGATCGGGGCCGAATGCTCGGACGTCGTCGAGAGCACCGAGCGCCTGGTCCACCTGTCGGCATTCCCGGGTGAGCAATCCAGTCGATCCGAGGGTCGTGCGAACGGTCAGGGAGCCGACCGCGGTCCGAGCGGCGGCCCAATCGCCTCGCCGAGCCGACGGCGGAACTGGGCCGGTGGACGGGGCCCGGACGAGAGCTGAATCACCATACGGGGCCCCGGTGGACACGCCGGGGCCCGCCCCGCCCGAATCCTCCTGACGATACCAAAGACGATAGGCACCGCTTCGGCCTCGTTGGTCCATGGGTTCGTCACAATGAAGCACGATATCCTCCCTCGAGCCTTCCCACTGTGTGCCAGCCCCTGTACCGTCTGCCGAAAGTGGGAATGTGGGAATTTCGACAGAGGGTCCTGAGACACGAGGATCATTCCTCCCCAGGAGCCACCCACGCTCAGCGCCCGCCGGCCCCGCTGTCACACCCACCCCGTAGAGTTTCGGTAGATATTCGGGAGGCGGACCTTCCTGACGCGTAGACCTCGAGTCGACGTGCGCCCGTCGCCCGCCAGCCACCACCAGGGTGGAGCCATGGACAGCCGCGCAGTACTTTCCCGTGTGCCCCGCACGATGCGTTCGCCAGGCCCCGCGCAACTCTCTTTCGGACAGTTCGATGACCGAGCCGAACGCCGTACCCCGACATCTGTTGAGCGTCTGGAACCCGTCGTACGCCGACGACGCGATGGACCGCCACCTGGAGGTCATGCTCCGGTGGGCCGCCCGTGAGGCCCAGGGCGAGGTCGATGATCCGGAGGTCTACGTGTGGTGGGCGAAGCTGCGGTCACCGAACCGCGACGAGCCCCTGGCCCACAAGGACGACCTTCTGGCCTTGCAGGCGCAGATCGACGCGGGCGTGGAGACGCACCTCTACCTGACCGACTACCGCTCGCTGTACGCCGGCCACCTGGTGGAAGTCACCGATCGTGACGTTCCGGGAGACGATCCGGACGAGCTCGGGCACATGCCGTCCTATTACCAGGACAGGGAAGTGGACTGCTGGTTCCGGCTCGCGGACATCCGGCGCCTGATCGCGGGCGACGGCCCGGCGACCAACGAGGAACTTCGCAGTCTCCTCAACGTGCGCTACCACCACCGTCCCGTATCGATCTACGGGGGGATGATCGAGCTTCCCCTGGTGGTGGAGCGGCAGGATGGGGCCACCTGGTTCGCGGACTCGGAAGAGCTGACCGGCGGTCGCCGCTGGGTGGTGCGTGATTCGGAGCTCCGGGGGGAGACCGAGCGCCTGTCCGCCGAGCTCCGCGACAATCTCCTGGGGCAGGAGATATGGGAGGCGCTGCACCCCACGTCCCGCACGTTTCTCACTACGGGTGAGGCGGTGTTCCGGTCCCGGCGCGACGATCCGGGGTTCGACTTCTCGCCCACCGCGGTCGAATACTGCAAGGCGATCGAGACGGAGCTGAACGCGGCCATCTTCCCGGCGCTTCAGCCGATCATGGCGCCGAAGCCCGCCTCAGAGAGAGTCATGCAGGACAAGAAGGGCACGATCGATCTCGGCCGTTCGGTGCCGCGCCAGACGATCGGTTCCGTCCGACACCTGCTCATCGAGCGTGCCGAGATGAAACGGGCGGTGGCGGAGGCGTTTCCCTCCCGTGATGCCGCCTGGCTGGCGGTTACACTCCCCGCCGAGCTCGAGCCCCTCCTCAAGCTGCGTAACCCGGCGGCTCATGACGAGCGGATCACTCGCGAGCGGATCGCCGAGTGGCGTCAGCGGATCCTCGGGATCGGCTGCGAGGGCCTGCTCGTGAGAATCGTGCGCATCAAGCTGGAGGGAAGGGTCTGATGGAGGAGCGGATTTCGAAGACCCAGCGGTGGCTCGACCTCATCGCGCTCCTCGTGGGTCGCAAGATGCCGGTTGAGGTGGATCAGATCATGGAGGCCGTGCCTGCGTACGCGGAGAAGTACGTCGAGGCGGACGAGACGGCGCGCCAGACGGTGCGCCGCATGTTCGAGCGCGACAAGGACGAACTGAAGAAGCTCGGAATTCCGATCGAGACCGTCGATCTCACGATCAACTACGGCACGGAGGCGGTGAAGGCCTACCGCCTGTCGAACAAGGACTTCTACCTTCCGTATCTGAAGCTGATTACGCCCGAGGAGACGCCCGGCGTTCCGCTCGCGCCGCCGCCCGGACCGGGGCAGATCCACCTGTCCACGGCTCACGTCGGTATCGTGCACGACGCATTGTCCCACCTGTCGTGGATTCCGTCCTCGCCCCTGAAACGCGAGGCGGACTCGGCCCTTCGAAAGCTCACCTTCGACCTCAGCGATTCGTTTCGGCAGCCGGACTTCTCACCCGTGCTGTACGTGGACCGGCCGGGCGCCGAAGAGATCCGGGCTCGCGTCCGCACGCTCTCCGACGCCCTGCTCGCACGCAAACGGGTGCGCTTCACGTATCACGGCCTCCATCGAGGCAAAGAGACGGAGCGTGATGTTGCGCCGTATGGCCTGCTGTTTCAGCGTGGCCACTGGTACCTCATTGGGCACGACGACACGCGGGAGGCCGTTCGCGTCTTTCGCATAGGACGCATGGAGGATCCGCGCGCCAATACCAAGGCCCCCAAGAAACCGAACTACGAGATCCCGGGAGACTTCTCGCTCGACGAGTACAGGAATCGGGACGCGTGGGAACTCGGATCAGAGGACGACAAGACGCTCGAGGCCCGGGTGTTGTTCGAGTTTCCGATCTCGTTGTGGGCGGAACGGAACGGCTATGGTGCGCTCGAGGAGGAGATGGAGGACGGATCCCAGGTGCGGACGTTCCAGGTCCGCCAGGTGAGCCCGTTCCTGCGTTGGATCCTCAGCTTGGAGGGAAGGGCGCGTATCGCGGCCCCTACGGCGCTGGCCGCCGGTCTTCGGTCGTTGGCAAGGGACGTGCTGGCGGTGTACGAGGCCTCGGCCGCCGCAGTGTCGGCGGAGCCGTCGTCCCCGGGAGGCGCCCATGACTGAGGTCGGAACGGCGGGCGAACAGCTCGAGCGAATCCTCTACGTTCTCCCGCTGGCGAGTCGGGAGGGCGGCGTGTCCCTGACCGAGGCCGCACAACGCCTCGGCGTAAGTGTGGGGACGCTGCAGCGAGACTTGGAGGCAGTCACCTCACGGGCTTTCTACCACCCGGCGGGCGGCGCCGACGAAATCCAGATTCTACTGGAAGCGAACAAACTCAAAGTCTATTCGCATAGGAAGTTCGACAGACCTGCAAGGCTGTCGGGTCGAGAGATGCTCTCGCTGGCTGTCGGGCTCAGGGCGGCTGCCGGCGAGGCCGCGCCGGACGTGTCGACTGAGATCCGGGACCTGGCACACCGGATCGAGATCGAGTTGGCCGTGTCGTCCGCCCACGGAGAGGAGGACCGGTTCGAGATCGACGAGGGCGACCAGGAGGGTGTGGCCTTGCGGACCCTGCTCAAGGACGCTGCGCGGTCGCACATCCGCTGCCGCATTCTCTACCTCAAGCCGGGCGATCCCCAGCCGGAGGAGCGGGAGGTCGACCCGTACTCCATCGTTTATTGCTCGGGCAAGTGGTACTTGATCGGATACTGTCATCTTCGGAAAGCCATTCGGGCGTTTCGGGTGGACCGGTTGCTGCGGGCGAGCGTCCTCGAATTCGACTACACCGTGCCGGAAGATTTCGACCCCGTCGCCTACGTGTCGGGCGGACGGGTATTCAAGTCAGATTCGGAGGAAGACGTGCTCGTTCACTACTCGCCAGCAGTGGCCCCATGGGTCCGAGAGCACGGTCCGATCGAAGAGCTGGAAGGAGGAGGTGTCTCGGTTCGCTTCACGACGGCCGACCCCGGCGGGGTCGTGCGGCACGT
>JAUVPT010000054.1 GCA_030598525.1 Gemmatimonadota bacterium | reverse complement strand
CGAGGAATGGGAGGACGTGCCGCTCCCGACTGTAACCCCGCAGGGGCCGGCGGCGGTGGTGCGACGGTAGGGGGAGCGCGTGCGCCGCTACTGCTTCCGGCGAAGCAGCCACTTCTGCAGCAGCTGACTCGGGTTCCGTCCGGCCCGGATCTCCTCCTTGAGTTGCTCTAGACGCTCTCGAACCGCTTCGAATGTATCGGGCTCGATCCCCAGTTCCTCGTCAATCCGTTTCGCATCGGCCTCGCCGGAGAAATCGGCTTCCATCTCCTCGACAATCTCGTCGACGTCCAGGGACTCGGCATCACTGGCGACCTGGTGACTCGTGTCGATCGGGGCGCTTGGCGCGCGCCCTTCCGCGGTGCCTGGCCCCCCCGCGCGAGCCCGTTCGATCTCGTCCAGCAGTTCGCCGGCGAACGCTCCGCCGGACCCGAACACGATCCACAGCGGCACGCCGATGGCGGTTCCGAGGAGCGCGATGCCGGCCCCCTGCCCCGCGGTCAGGATGCTCGCAAGCGCCGCCGCGCTCAGTCCAATCCGGCCTGGCCAGGACCTGTCCTTCCATGCGTGCTTCGCGAGGAGGCGACCCGACCCTTTCGTCAGGACTCCGAGCACCTTCGGGTCGGCCGTGAGGTCGATCGAGTCGAGCACCTTCGTCTGTGTAGGAAGGTCCTTTCCTCTCAGTAGAACCAGGGAGGCCGTGTAGCCGGCGAGGATCTTCCGCTGCTCAGGGTCCAGCTCGCGCACTACGGCCCGGGCAACCTTGCTGTGATCGTCTTTGCCGGTGGAGCCGCGATCGTCGTCGGTCATGGCAGGTCCTCATCAGAGTTGAACAGGTCGAATCCGTGTCCACTCCGCTGCTTACGATTTGGCTGTCGGCGCCTCGAACATGACCGGGGAGCCGAAATGAAGATGAAGGATGGTGCGATGTGGCGGTCGAGTCCACACGCGGGTGGTGAATTGGTCCATATCGGACGTCCGGGCACTGGCAGACTACCGACCCGAATCTCGCTCAACCCGAGAACTCGCGTCGCCTCCTCTGCCCTCAAACGCTTCAAATGTGCCCGGAACTTCTGTCCCCTGAGGCGTGTGCGAGGCAGGCAATGCGCCGAACGCTTTCAGGCCACCGACTACGGGTCGTTGAGCACCGACCGGGACTCGAGCACGAGGACGAGCGATCGACGGTCCGTCCCCGATCGCTCGTCTCGTCCCTCGATTCGGACTCTGGCGTTCCTACGGATAGTCAGGATCCGGCGGCGGCGGGTACCGTCCCCCGCCCCCACACCCCGGCAGAGCGTTGGTCGGATTCTGGACGTGACTGCAAATGGCGTCCACGTACGGCAGTAACACGCCGCCTGCCCAGGTTTCCATCTGTCTCCTGTGGTCCGAGACCCACTTCAGGTACTTGTGCATTTTCCACACGAAGTACGCGAGAATGATGACGATCACGGCTAGGGCGATGACGATCCAGATCATGTGCTCCCCCTTCTGAAGGAAACGCGCGGTGCGTTACGGTCTCACCGAGACCGCAACGACAGAATCCGCGCTCTGCGACAGATTCCTCGATCCGCTCCCATCGGCCAGAATCACGTACAGGTCCGGCGTCGCATCCCCGACTCTCTGTGCAATGCAGAACAGGTACCTGCCATCGAGCGACCAGGCTGGCGCGAGGTGGAGTCCGCTCGCGTTGGTGAGCCGCGTGGGATTGGCGCCATCGGAATCCATGACCCAGATCTCGAAGTTCCCGTCGCGGTTCGATGCGAACGCGATCCGCTGGCCGTCGGGCGACCAGGCGGGCGTGACGTCCGCGGCCCCGTGGTGGGTGAGATTGGCCAGGCCCGTTCCGTCCGGGACCACCGAGAAAATCTCGAGATCGCCGGTCCGGTCCGTGTGGAAAGCGATGCGCGGATGAGTCGGCGACCAGTCGGGCTCCTCGTCCCGGGCCGGGCCCGACGTGATCCGCACCACGTCCGATCCGTCGCGCGCCATCGTGTAGAGGTCCGGCGAGCCCTGGACCGCGCGGTCACTGCTGAACACGAGGCGCGTCCCGGTCGGGTTCCATGCCGGGCTTGAGTCGTCGTCCGGGTCCTGCGTGAGGTTCGTCTGCCCCGACCCGTCCGGGTGCATCACGTAGACCTCGCGATTCCCGTCCCGGAGACTCCTGAACGCGATTCGTCCCCCGTCCCGCGACCACGCGGGCTCGTCGCTCCCTGCCGGGTGCGACGTGAACTGCGCCGCGGCGCTGCCGTCGGCCTCCCGCATCGAGATCTGCCGGCTTCCGCTCACAACCGATGCGATCGCGATCCGGGCTGGCTGCAGCACCCGCGTCTCGAGCCAGGTCTCGAGGGAGGTACCCGGCACCCAGGCACGCACCCGGCTGAACCCTGCCGGTCCTGCCGCGATCCACGTACCCGCGCCGGCGAGACCGTTCACGTCCGTGCGCGCGATCGGTCGGGTGATCTGCCCTCGATCCGCGTCGAATACGACAGTATAGTCCGCGAGCGGGTTGCCTCCCCCATCTACCAGCCGCACCTCGGGAGCCTCCAGAAGCGCAGATCCGGCGAACCCCAGCTGTCCAGCGCCCGCCGTAGTCAGGAGTGCGGGCGCACCGCCGCTCAGTCCGGCAGCATCGAATACAAACGAAACGCCTGCAGTCGTGGCTTCGACCGTGTTGGAACCGGCCATCGACCCGAGCCGCCACGCCCCGCTTGCGGCCTCGCCGAGTGCGTTCGTCATGATCCGGTCCGGCCGCACGGAGCCCCCTCCTCCGACGACCGCAAAAACCACTTCGGCGCGCGGTACCGGCGTTCCGGCCGCGTCGATCACCCGAACCACGAGGGGACGGGGCACGATCATTCCCGCCGGGGCCTGTTGCCCGTCTCCCGCCACCGAAGCCATCGAGGCGGGACCGCCGGCCACGGTGACTATGAACTCGACCTGCGGGAGCCCCGTCCCCGGCACGCTGGCCAGTACCACGTGATCGCCAGGAGTCGTGGATGGCTCCCAGCTGCCCAGCGTCGCGACGCCGCTCGAATTCGTACGCTGCATGGTATCCGCCAGGATATCCGAGCCAGCTCCGGGGCCGAGCTCGAACTTCACCGTATCGCCCGCGACCGGATCACCGTTCGCGTCGGTCACCTGCACGGCCGGAGCCGGGAGGACCGGGGCCGAGTCCGGTTGAGGTTCATCGTAGCCAACCACGGCCCGAATTGCGGCCGGAGCCGACCCGGCACTCGCAACCCAAGCCGCCGTGGCTGCGCTCCTGACCTCCGCCAGTTGGGCCAGGTCGGCCGCCGTCCACTCGAGGTAACTCCGGGCGGATCTCGAACCGATGTCCCCGAGGGCGAGCGCCGCCCGGGTTCGGTACGACTGGATATAGCGGGCCAGATAATCGGCGATGAACTCCGGGCGAGACAGCGAGCCGTCGGCCGCGAGGTCATACTCCCGGCCGAGGCGGCGCTCGATATCCGGGACATAGCTCTCGTCGTACAGGGCAGCACCGAGAAACCACACGGTTCGCCGGGAACTTCGCTCCCATACAGCGAGAACCGAGTCGCGCTGCGCAGCCTCACACTCGCCGCAGGTAAGCCAAGCGAGCAGCGTCTCCTGATCGCCCCGGGGCAGGCAGCCTGAGAGGATGGTGCACCCCACGAGTAGAACCAGGACCGCCGCACGTCGTCCGCTCACTGGAACTTCCTGACTCCCCAGCCGGGCGGCGGACAGGTCGGCGCGATCACACCCGACCCGAAGGGGATGCTGGAATATATGCAATAGCGGACGAAAACCGGCGGAATCGGGAGCGCGTAATTCGGCCATGACTGGCTGGACACATTCATGCCGTACGACTGCCCGAGCGTCACGTGATCGAGGCTCCGCGCCCACGGATCGGGCAGGTGATAATCGACCATGAAGTTGCTGTGCTTCCAGTCCGAGAGTTCGGGAACACCCTGGGTGTGCAGCTGGTCGAGCGCGTGTCCGACTTCATGCGCCAGCGTTGTCGGTGCGCTGCTGGAGATGTTGATGAGCACGAGGCCCGCCTTATCGGGCTCGTTTCCGCACCACAGGCCGTGCAGATCGATCGTCGTTCCCGGAGGGTCCGTGAGATACCCGACATACAGGACGTTGAGCGTTTCTTCCTGGCTGAAGTCTGGGGCCGCTCCGCCCGGCTGCAGAGGTTTGAACAGGTCCACGGCATTCCGAACGCAGGGCTGGGTGCCCGAACCAGAGACACAAGGCTGGCTCGAGGGTCCGCCACGCTCGCATGCATAATCCTTGGACAGCGACCCGGGCTCATTGATCGACACCGGCTGGATGTACTTGCCGCCATCCACGTGTACCGGGTTCAGGCGCATTCCGACCCGGTTCCTGGCGAAGACCGTGTCCGCGATCCGGGCCTCGTGCAGGGCCTCCTCGAGAAGCGTGTGCGACGGATCGTCCGGCGCTGCGATCCAGATCGCGACGTTGATGTTCCGGGGCACCGAGGTGGCCGGCATCTGCACGACGTCGTTGGCTCCGGTGAACGCGTCCAGGTCGAGCTCCGCTCCGTGGCGCTCGCGGAAAAATGAGGCACGCGACGGGTTGGACGGGGTGCCCTGGAGCTTCCCAACAGATGCTCCGCTCACAACGGCCACTCCCTCGAACCCGACCGGGGTCGCGGCCCGCTCTCCCTCGAGCACGGCGATCGTCGGTCCCTCCGTCGATCCCAAGCCGTCGCCCCCGACGCCGTCCACGACTACGACATCCTCCACGGCACTGACCACTTCGTATCGGACGACGATGACGTCCTTCTTCGGGTGGCAATCGTCCTCGGTCACCGTGACCTCCAGATGCCCCACGATCGGGGCCGTCACGGCGGCGGCAGGTACCTTCACCCGCCTTCCGCTAGCGACGAGAGGCGCGGCTGCATTCAGGGTTCCGGCGGTCTGACCGACCCATTCCCAGTGAGCCTCGAATTTTCCGGACACCGGCAGCTCGTAGCCCTCCTCGTCGCGCAGGTGCTCGGGGAGGATTCCGTCGTCCTCGTGCAGGAGCTGCACGTAGGCCTCGAATCCCGGGGCCGGGACATTAGCCCCGGCCGTGGGCACGGCGACCCGAATCGTATCGGGGAGGGCGTACACGGCCGCGAGGTCGCCGTCTCCGCAGCCGCAGCAGCCGCTGACCAGCAGACAGGTGGAGAAGCACGTAACTAACTGGCGCCGCGCCCGGGATCGGGCGGGTGACCGAGTTGGAAATCGGGCCATATCCGGCTCCCGCGCAGCTGGTGCGTGGCAAATCGAAGGGGGCCTCGAAACGGTGAGTCGGGCGCCTCGGGCCGGAGCCACCGCAGTCCGAACATGATGCGACCCGGCGGTTTCTGGCAATCCCCGGGTCAGGACCCTGCGATGCCGAGCGCCCTGAGGCGTGGACCGAGCTTCGCTTCGAGGTCGTCCCGTCCCATCGCCCTGGCGGCAGCGAGCCGTACCTCCAGACTGCGGCGCACGAATGGGACGAAGTGAATCGGCTCAGGGTGGTCGAATACCGAGGCCGCCCGCCACGCCCCCTCCGGATCTCCCTGCGCGAGCCGCAGCTCGGCGAGCAGAAGCCGATCGAGGGGGACCGTCTCCGCATACGCGTATCCCAGCCGTGTCCGATCCGTCGAGGGAATCAGGGACTCGAAGGCCGCGATGGCGGCAATCGTGTCACCTTCGGCGAGCCACCGATGCCCGGAGAGCGATCGGGCCAGGAGCGCGGCCGTGGAATCGCCCGGCGCCCCGTCTTCCGACTCGTCTCCGCGCCCGAGCTCGCTCAGCCTCGCCTCGAGGTCCGGTACGATCTGCGGATTTCCGTGATACCTGTTCCAGACACCGAGAAGGCCAAGCAGTCGCACTCTGGTCAAGCTTTCGTACCGGTCTCCGTACTTGGCGCGCAGACCCGCGTTGGCCCCGTCATCCCGATCTCCTACGTCCACGCCGGCCAGTGCATCGAGGAACCAGGCGATCTCAGCCGCCCGCATGCCCGCGGAGTGCGCCGAGTCGAGCAGCGCCAGCGCTTCATCCGGTCTTCCCCGCGCCACTGACAGCCCCTGGAGCAGGAACACTGAATTCAGCTCGTAACCGGCTGAGCCGGACCCTCTGGCGAGCACCGCCCGAAGCGCCGCCTCGGCGCAGGGAACCTGCCAGGCCCCAGTCGCGAACATCACGCCTGCGTTAAACGCCGGGGCCACGTTCACGTCCAGAGGCGAATCGTCGTCGGCCGGGGCTGGCAGTTCGCCCCCCGGCTCGACAGCGTCCTCAACGATCCAATCCACCTCGTCCGGCCCGTCAGTCAGGCAGACCACCATCAGCTCCAGCTCGTCCCTGTACAGAGCCTCGGGGTCCACTCTCCCGAGTTGCGCCTGCAGCGCCCGCGCACGGACAACATCCCCGCGGCGGGCGGCGAGTTCCGTGAGGTGAAACAGGGGCTCGGTAGACGAGCTGTCGCGGCGGATCGCCTGTTCGAAATACCACTCCGCGAGAGAATCGAGAGGTACGGCGGACGGCAGCAGGTGGAAGTATACCTCGCCCTCGATCGCCCAGGGCTCGTTCCAGTAGGGATCCTCCTCCCTCGCCCGTTCCAGCCATTCGATCGCGGTTCGGGACAGCCCCAGCTGGTAGGCCTCAACGCCACGCGCAAAGTAAGCGTACGTGCGGGGGAGCAGCTCTTCGTGCTCGACTCCCGCCGGAACGAGCCGGAGTACGGCCTCCGTGTCGTGCTCCCAGGACGCGGCGAGCGCACCCTTCACCGCGGCGAAGGCTAGCAGCGAGTCGGCGGCGAGCGCCCGCTCGTACAGGTCGAGCGCGGTTCCGAACTGGGATCGGCGATACTCGCGTTCACCCTGGATCCACAACGCGATCGACTCGGGAGACCTGTCCAGAAGCGGCGACAGGTCCACCAGGCTCGCCCGATCCGGGTCGAGAATCGAGGGCAGGAGATTCACGGCCGCCGCGATCCCTACCCGGCCGAGATCGCTCGCGAGGCCCGAGGCGCGCTCCCGCAGCGTAGACTGTCCCGCGAGTTCGTACAGGTCGAGCCGAACCGAGACCGAATCGTCGCGGCGCACTACGGCCCCACCGATCATGTAGCGGGCGCCGAGGTCCGCCGTGATCCTGCGAGCCTCGAGTTCCGTGGGCCGGGCAACCCCTTCCGCCTCCGGCACGAACCAGTCCGTGCCGCTCGCGAGTTCGAGCGGCCGCGCGTAGACGAGTGCGTTCTCGATCGCCAGCGCCACGTTCAACCCGGCTCCGGCCTCCTGAAACCCGCTCTCGACCAGCGGGAACACGACGACACGGTCTGCGCTCAGGTCCAGGGCCGGGGACCGGAGGACGAACCAGTAGAGCGCAGCCAGGGCGGCGAGCGCGACAGAACCGGTTACCAGCACGCGGAGCCCCCAGCGATTCGGCCGCTGGCCGGGGCCCGCACCCTCGTGGTCCGGGGCCGGCTCCGGGAGCGGAGTGAACGCGAGGTTCCCCGCGAGCGCCGATTTGAATTGTGACGCCGACTCGAACCGGTCGGCCGGCACCTTGGCCAGAGCCTTCCGCAGCGCCAGCGCGAGGTGTGACGGCACGTTCGGTCGGACGACCTCCAGCGACGGGGGCGGCTCCATGATCTGGCGCGCGATCAGCGCTTTCGGCGTGCTGGCCATGAACGGCGGATCTCCCGCCAGCATCTCGTACAACACGCACCCGAGCGAGTAGATGTCGCTGCGGCCGTCCAGGTCATCCTCGCCGCCGGCCTGCTCCGGGCTCATGTACGCAGGCGTCCCCAGCGCCATGCCGGCCACCGTCAGCTGCGGCCCACCCGCCGCCTGCACGGCGCGTGCGACTCCGAAGTCGCTCACCATCGCGTGACCCGACGAGAGGAGGATATTCCCGGGCTTGATGTCCCGGTGGACGACTCCTCCCACTTCGTGCGCGTACGCCAGCGCGTCCGCCACCTCACATGCGATGGCGACGGCCCGCTCAACGGGCAACTGCCCCTCCGCCTTCAGTAGATCCCCGAGCGTTTGCCCTGACACGAACGGCATTACGTAGTAGAGGCAGCCGTCCGCGTCGCCGGACTCGTAAAGCGGGAGGATATTCGGGTGTTGCAGCGATCCCGCGATCTCGATCTCCCGATCGAACCGGTCCCGGCCGAGGTTCGCCGACAGTTCCGGACGCAAAACCTTGATCGCGACGAGTCGGTCGAGCCGCAGATCGCGGGCCCGAAACACGATCGCCATTCCGCCACGTCCGATCTCTTCGACAACGTCAAACCGATCGGAGAGTGCAGTTCTGAGTCGAACGAGAAGATCTTGCATGGCATCCCGGAGTGGCGGTACCTCGCCCGCGACGAAGCCTGCAAGCGGATGTTAGCGCCAGGCATTGATTTGAGGCAAATGTGGCAAGGAGGGCATGCGCACGGGGGGAGACCGGCGTCGGCCCCACCTGACGATTCCTTGACCACCCCCGCACAGATTGTTCATGCGAGCCCGATGTGCTTGAGCAACCTGCGAGGGTATCATGACCAGCCGACGCCAACACCGTGGATCGAGAGCCCTGATCCTCCTGTCTGCAGTCGTATGCAGCAGCGGATGTCTCGCCTGGCTTCCACCTGAGAGCACCGTCCCGGCGCCGGCGGAACAGGCCAGCTGGCCGGCCGGCGACCGAGATCAGACGCGTCCGTATGCGCTGCACATTGAGGAAGTGAATGTGAGGAGGGTCAGCATCGAGGATGATAGCCTGATTTCCAGGTGACTGCCCCGGAATATCCGCCGCT
>JAUVPT010000128.1 GCA_030598525.1 Gemmatimonadota bacterium | reverse complement strand
CGGCAGGACTTCTCGTCGCGCGTCATCGGATCGGTCGGCGGCGACGGATCTGACGACAGAAGTCCGGGAATCGCCGAAAGGGACTCGACCGCGTCCTCCTCTACGACCAACGCGTATCCTGGCTCGGCGCCTCCGAGCGACTCCACCGGGGGAACCACTTCGCCACGCACGACCGGTTCGGCCTCGGGCCGGACGATTTCGGGCTGCGGAGCCTCCGGTACCTGGAAAATCTCGGTCTCGGTCTCGCGGTCGAGCTCGAGGGCCGGGGGTTCTTTCGCGGTTTCCGACTCGAGTTCCACGGGCCGGGGTGCGCCGGACACAGGCTCCTGAACGGGCGTGCCTTCATCCAGGCGCTCCGGGGCCTCCCGATCGACGGGCATGGCCGGCACCAGGTCTTCCGTCTCGCTGGACGGGCTGTCCGTGGTGTCAATGAAGCGCTGCAGCACCTCCCACTGGGCATCCAGGACACGCTGCTGGCGCTTCTGGTTGTCGAGCAGGAACCGGATGCTGAACAGATGAAGGGCGTAGAGTCCCAGTGCGGCGGCAGCTGCGGCAAGCGTTCGGTTCTGTCCGAACCATGCCATTCCGGCGACGGCCACCGCCACGACGGCTACCGCAGCCGTGTAGTGGCCGCTGTGCTCTCGATCGGCTTTCTTGCCGATTCTGGCCATCGAGACGCCTCCGTCCGCTGACATCCGCCACCCCGTTCTCGTGAGGGGGCCACGAGTCGCCGGGGCGCAGCCACTCGAGGTTCGCCATGAGTCCGGTTCGCACAGGCGGACCGAACGCTTCCAGCGCCCGATGTTTGCATCTCGCGTGCCAGAGAGAGATCAGCGCTGTCGGAGAACGGGCCAGGAGTCCAGGATGTCGTCGCCACGGACCACCGAAAAGGCGTCAAAACAGGCCACAGTGAGGCATGAGTGGTTGGGAAGTACCCTGATGCGGGTCCCGACGTCGAGGAAGCGGGATACGATCCCGTGTTCCTGACTGAGCGAGGTTAATCGGGCATTTCGCCGCATCCTTCCCGGAGCCCGCTCGTCGAGAACTTCGCCGAAACTGCGGCGTCCCATGTGCGTGGGGCCCGGGTCGAGGGACATGGCCAGGGCCCCCGCATCCACGACAGCGGTGTCGCGCTCACGACTGGAGGAAACCACCGTGGTCAGCACCGTGGCGGCGCATTCCTCCACATCGCATGACCCGAGCAGCACCTGCGTGTAATCGTGCAGCGCGTAGTTGCCGGGTCGGACCTCGGACACGCCCTGCAGAGTCCGATATGCGGACATCGACGGAGTGGAACCGATGCTGGCGTCGGGGACGGGGATTCCGTCGGCTGCCAGCTCCTCGGCCAGATCGGCCATGATGCGTCGTTCCAGGTCGGCAATCCGGGCCATCTCGTCACGGGAGGTCGCGCGGTAGGCGTTGCCGGAGTGTGAGAGTATTCCTGCCAGTTCCAGCCCGCCGTCGATCACGCGCCCGGCAAGCTCCCTGGGGACCGCCGACCCGGGGTCGACGCCGGCCCGTCCATAGCCACAGTCGATCTTGATCCACACCCGGAAGGGGGCTCCCGTACCGATCAGGCCGTCCACGGCCGTCACCGAATCGGCGACCACTCCGAGCCGTACGCGAGCCGCCAGCTCGGCCGCCTCCTGCAGCCTCCCCGGATTAACAGGAAATGCCCAGGTGATGTCGTCGAACCCGCCGTCGGCGAACGCCCGAGCTTCCGCGAGCGTAGATACCGTGATTCCGTGAGCGCCGAGCGCTCGCTGGGCGAATGCGATCTCGAGGCACTTGTGCGTCTTGACGTGAGGTCTCAACCGTACACCGAGTTCCTTGCATCGCCCGGCCATCCGCCTGAGGTTTCCCTCCAGCACGTCGATGTCCAGGAGCAGCGCAGGGGTCGGAATGTCGTGGATAGTGGACATGGATCGGATACTACCACGATCCGTCGATCGTTGCCACGAGAAGATGTGACCCCGGGACGCCACCGCTCGTCATACTGGTGAAACCCGACGCGAGGTCTGATATCCGACACGTTTCCGATGCCGAACTGGTGGTTCAGGCGCTGCGAGGGTCAGAGCGGGCGTTCGGCGAGATCGTTCGCCGGTATCAGGATCTCCTGTACCGCCACGCCGAGAGGATGACGGGACGCCGGGATGACGCCGAGGATGTCGTGCAGTCCGCGTTCATCAAGGCGCACCGCAACCTTCGGAAATGCAGGGACCCGGAAAGAGTGGGTGCCTGGCTGTTTCGAATCGGAGCCAACGCGTGCAAGGACTTCCTGAAGTCGCAGCGGACGACGGTTCCGGTCGAGAAGATGCCGGGCCTTGTCGCGACCGACGGAGACCCGGAACGCGAGGCGGAACTCGGAAGTGTGAGGAATGAGATCGAGCAGGCTTTGCGGAGCCTTCCGGTGGAGCAGAGAGAGGCGTTTCTGATGAAACACGTCGAGGGTTGGTCGTATACCGAAATGTCCGAAACGCTGGACGTATCGGTGCCGGCCCTCAAAATGAGAGTGCACCGGGCTCGCGAGGAGCTGCAGGTGCTGCTCCAGTCGTACGGGAGTTGAGAATGGACAGCCGTTTGCAGGCCTATCTGGACGGAGATCTGCCCCTGGAAGGGCTCCCTGCGGAGCTCAGAGCCAGGGCGGAGGAGTGGGATGGCTTGCTGGAGGAGATCCGTGTTACAGCGCCGGCTGGCGCTCCGTTGGGCCTGGATACTCGCGTGCTGGCTGCCCTTGAGGCAGACCGGGCGTCCGCCCAGCCGGGGTGGCTTGTCTGGCTGCTGCGTCCGAGAATGGTCCCGGTTCCGCCGGCAGCCGTGCTGGCGGCGGCTGCGGCGATTATCCTGGTCCTCGGCCTCGTCGGTCTTCCCGGTGGAGGAGCGATCGCCGAATCCCGCATATACGTTCAGTTCGTCGTGGACGCGCCCGCGGCCGAAACCGTTCACCTGGTCGGAGATTTTACCGAATGGCAGCCCACCGTCGAGCTCGAGGACGCGGACGGAGATGGGGTGTGGTCCGGCCGAGTTCCTCTGCTGCCGGGGGTGCACGAGTACATGTTCGTGATCGACGGTGCGGACTGGATCACGGACCCCAATGCCGCGGGCTACCAGCACGACGGGTTCGGGCAGCAGAACGCGATCGTGGCCGTGTCCACGCTCAACGGTACCTGACGCCTGCGGGCGTGAGACCCCTCAGAAGCGCACGGCCGAACGGTCGACGGCGCATCGGGAGTGTCGTCGCCGTCGGGGCGGCCGCGATGCTGCTGTGCGTGTTGACGGGCGGGCAGGTCGCCGCCCAGGAGACTTCCCTCGCCCTGGATCTCGGGGCTTCCTACTCCCTGCCTCCCGCGGGCGGAACCGGTATCGCGAGCACCTACGCGAACGGCGGCTTGCGGCTCGGAGGATCTTTCGGGGCTGGAGGCTACTTTCACGCCGCGGGTATGGGGGGACTCGCGTTGAGCGAGGAAGGCGCCAGTTGGGCCTCTCTCCTGGCGGGGCGTGGCTGGCTGCAGCCGGTTTCCCGAACCGTGTCGCTTGGCCTCGCCGTCATGGGCGAGGCATTCACCGTGGGTGAGCCCGTGCCGTATCGCGCAGCGTACGCCCGGGTAGAGCCCGAGCTGGGTTTCACGTTTGGTGGCACATTCATTCGCCTGAGCGGATACGGTGGCCTGGGAACCTCGGAAGTGACCGTCATCGAGACGTTCGTCCGGGATACCAGGTTCGGTCCGCGTGTCTTTCAGGTCGGCTTCCCCGTCGCTTCGGATCTATGGGCCTGGGGAGGAGCCGCGGAGATCGAGCAGCAATTGGGGCCCCTGGCCCCGCGGCTCGCCGTCGAGGCCTACGAAAGCCCGCAGGGGCCCTACGTCGTCGGTCGCCTCGGACTCGAATTACGTCCGGAGGCCGGGATCTTTTATGTGGAGGGCGCGGTGTGGGACACCCCGGACGGCGAGGAGGTCGTCCTGATCGCAGGTGTGAGAGTCCGCACGGGGGGCAAGTCCACCTTCCTCGCCTCCGGTGGAAGATATGGGCCTGACCCCCTGCTCGATTCGCCCGCGGCGGGCGGTCTCGGCGCCGGCGTCAGCATCGAACTGGCACGTTTCGGTCCGGTTCCGGAACTTGGTTGGGAGATCCTGGAAGACGGTGGGTTGATTCTCGCCCTTGCTCTGAGGGATCCGGGGGCGAGAAGGGTCGAGTGCGTCGGCGAGTTCACGAACTGGGAGGCGGTCCCGATGCTTCGGGACGGAGACGTCTGGCGGGTCAGGCTGCCGATCACTCCCGGCGTGCACCACTTCGGGTTCTTCGTGGATGGTGCCTGGTACGTCCCGTCGGAGGCCCCCGGTCTGACGGAGGACGAGTGGGGGGGAGTTCAAGCTTCGATCTTTGTCAACGAGCCGTTACGTCCGACGGATGTGACGCCATGAGCCTGGAAGTCGTCTTGAGAACGAATGGATGGAGCGCGTTCCGCGTTCGTCCGACAGGATGTGTGCCATGAATACTGGAACAATGAGTCTGTCGCCCCGGAAGTGGGCATCTGCGCGACACGCACTGGTCGGCCTGGTCGCCGTCGTCATCGCGGTCGGGTCTCCCGTACCGGCCTCGGGACAGGAAGCCAATCCCAGGCGACTCGAGGACGCCATGCCGGCTGAGTACGCGGCCCGGGTCAGGGAGATCGCTCGTGAAGCCCGGGAGGCGGGTGTTCCGCCGGGGCTGATCGCGCGCAAGGCCTTCGAGGGAGCCGCAAAGGGCTATCCACCCGAACGCGTGGTGTCCGCCCTGGATGCGTATGCGGGCAGGCTGCGAGAGGCCAGGGACATCCTGGGCCCGGACCGCAGGCCGGCCAGCCTGGCGGCCGCCGCCGAGGCTCTGCGCCGCGGCGTTCCGCGGGACGCGATCCGGTCCGTCGCGGGTCGTGAGAGAGGAGCGAGGGACCTGGCCGTTCCCCTTATCGTCCTCAGCGATCTGACCGACGCAGGGGTACCGACAGCGAACGCCCTGGAGATGGTCAATTCGGCGATGGACAGGGGCACACGCGGCGACCAGATGCTGGGACTCTCCGCGGCGGTCCGGCGACGGATGCGGCAGGGAGCGGACTGGAGCACCGCGGTCGATGAGGTCCGCCGTCGAGCCGGGACACTGTCCCATCAGCGCGACCGCCAGTCGCAACCGAGCCGTCGGCCGGACGGTGCCACGCCCGTTCCACCGGGGAGCGAACCGCCGCATCGACATCGCGACGGGGGCTGAGACAGGCTTCCGCAGACGTTCCGCGCCATCCGTCCGGGGGTGGCGCGCCCTCCACGAAGCCCGCCCCGAATTGAGGTCAGCCGGCTCATCCCCTATCTTCGCCAACCGTAGTCTCACGAATTCCGGCGGACCCGCTCAGAGGTCGGGCGGAGGCGTGAACCCATGGAGAGGCGGGAAGAGCTTTGACGACGAGCGTGCCACAGGCCTTCGTGGCCGGGTCGGGACGATACCTCCCACAGCAATCCGTGGACAATTTCCAGCTCTACGAGATGGAATCAATCCGCCGTGCGTTCGACGTGGATATGGCACGGGGCTCGCTGCGCGGGATCGAGCCGCAGGAGGCGGCAGGGTTGACGGCGGCCGAGGT
>JAUVPT010000115.1 GCA_030598525.1 Gemmatimonadota bacterium | reverse complement strand
GGTCGCCCTCCCGCGCGTAGCCGAGGGCCGCGTCCCTGGCCCACTCGAACCCCTCTACCAGCGCCCCATGATCGGAGGCGATCGTGATCGCTCCGGGCGACCGCGCAGGAAGAGGCCGCCTCTCCGATTCTGCGGCGCAGCCAGCCAGCCAGACCAGCGCCAGGCAGATCAGGGTCAGGTGGAACGGCAGTATCGGCCTGGATATCGGACGCATGAACTCCCTCCGCCGCGAATGCACCTGCGCAGCAACATGCTCGTGGAAGACGGGCCCCGGCCAGCCCCTGGAAACCGGTATTTCGCGGTAGCCAACCTCGCACGACCTTGACTGTTCGTTCAATAATTAGAGTTCGCGAGTTGACGGCTGACTGGTCAGCTTAAGTACTACAGATGTCACTGCGCCTCATTGATCGTATTCTCAACTCAAGAGCACTCTCATCTCGTCCATTCTTGCGCTTCAGTCGAGTTGACTCTCCAGAGACCTTGACAGGACCCCCGTTTTCATTGAATGTTTAGTCAACATCATGGCCAGTGACACGAGGAATCGGATTCTCAGCGTCGCGGCACGCCTTTTCGAAGCCCTGGGTTTCGAGGGCACGGCCGTCGCTGCCATTCTGCGCGAAGCAGACGTGAACAGCGGCAGCCTGTATCACTTCTTCCCCAGCAAGGAGGCCCTGCTCGTCGCCGTACTGGAGAAGTACGTCGAGGTGCTGGAGCCCGCGCTACTGGCGGCAGCCGACCGGGCCGCGGACGATCCGATCGAGAAGGTGTTCGCACTCCTGGAGTTGTATCGGGGACGCCTGCTGGTGTCCGACTTTTCGCGGGGCTGCCCGGTGGGAGACCTTTCCCTCGAGATCGCAGGCCGGTTTCCGGAAGCCCGCCACCTGGTTGACGCATACTTCGAATCCTGGACGGACAGGGTGGAGACCTGGCTGGAGGCGGCGGGAGAGCGGTTGCCCTCCCGGACCGACCGGCATGCACTGGCAGCGCATGTTCTTTCGGTCCTGCAGGGAGGGGTCATGCAGGCCCGCGTCGCGACTTCGATCGCCCCGTTCGATGACTCCGTGTCGCAGCTTCGCCTGCTCGTGAATCTCCTCGCGACCCAGGCCGGAGTGAGCGACACGTTCCGCCCGGCGAGCCGGCGGGCGCCCGTGGCTGGTTCCGCTCGGCGGAAGCAGGCAGTCCCGAGTGGCGCGGCGGCCTCGGCAGGTACGGCACCTGGGACCGTGGATTCCGCCACTGGAGACGTGCTGGGCGGAGACGACGACGCGTGGTGGAGGGCATGGTGATCGACGAGCGGACGGTCCGGGAGATGGTTCGCCGAGTCGTGCTCCGCACTGTGCGGGCGTCCGCGGATGCCCGGTTGACGGGTGACACGCGCCTGGTCACGCAGAAGGACATCGAGACTCTGACTCCCGGAAGCGCCATGCACATCGCTCCGGAGGCAATCGTGACGCCTCTCGCGCGGCAACTGGCGCTCGAGCGCAGAGTCACCGTAGTCAGGGGAGAAGAGACGCCGACCGCTGCCAACTCCAGCTCCGGGGACAGGGCTCACACGGTGGCGCTCGCAGCCGACCATGGTGGCTTCGAGATGAAAGAGGCCCTGGCCAGCCATCTCCGGGACCGCGGTTTTTCGGTGATCGACTGCGGCACGCACGGCAAGGAGGCCGTCGACTACCCCGACCTGGCGCTGGCCGCCGCTCGACTGGTCGCCCAGGGACAAGCCGAGGCGGCCATCATCGTGGACGGCGCCGGGATCGGGTCGTGTATGGCCGCGAACAAGGTCCCCGGAATACGCGCGGCCATGTGCTACGACGAGGCCACGGCCGTGAACAGTCGTGAGCACAATGCCGCCAACGTCCTCACTCTCGGCGCGGGCCTGATCGGCGGCGCGCTTGCCCGCCGCATCGTCGACACGTGGCTCGACACACCGCACGGTGCGGGACGACATGCGAGGCGCGTGGGCAAGATCATGGACATCGAGCGCAGGTACCTGAAGGGATGAGTATGAAGCTCGACGAGAAGACGCTCGAACGGATCATCGAGCAGGTCACACACCAGGTCATGATACTGGTTCAGCGGGAGCAGGAGGGCTATCTCTCGGCGCAGGACCTGTCGGCGGGCAACTACTTCGATCGGGTGCAGCCGTTCGTCAACGCCGGTGCGGACAGGCTCGCGAGCACGCTCGGGATCGCCCCCACCGACGGCCGCGTGAGTCACATGATCGACCACACTCTCCTGAAGCCCGACGCAACGCAGGACCAGGTCGCGCAACTGTGCTACGAGGCGAAGAAACACACGTTCGCTTCGGTGTGCGTGAACCCATCCTACGTGAAGCTCTGTGCGGACCTCCTGAAGGACACGGACGTCCTGGTGTGCACCGTAATCGGATTCCCTCTGGGGGCCACCTCGACCGAGAGCAAGGCGTTCGAAGCCCAGAAAGCTCTGCGCGATGGCGCCACGGAAGTCGACATGGTGATCAACGTGGGAGGGCTCAAGTCACGGGACTACGAGCTCGTCGAGCAGGACATCGCGGCGGTCGCCCGAGCCGTGCACGCCGGGGGGGCGATCCTCAAGGTCATCATCGAGGCCGCCCTTCTGACTGACGAGGAAAAGGTCGCCGCCTGCCAGCTGGCCAAGGTCGCCGGCGCGGACTTCGTGAAGACGTCCACCGGATTCGGGCCGGGCGGCGCGACCGCGGAAGACGTGGCCTTGATGCGACGCGTGGTGGGAAGCGGAATGGGAGTGAAGGCGTCGGGAGGCATCCGAACCTATGCGGATGTCAAGAAAATGATCGCCGCGGGCGCCAGCCGTATCGGCGCGAGCGCGAGTGTAAAGATCGCTCAAGAAGCCGACTCGTGAGGTAGAGACATGTCCGTCGATCTTCGAACGTACTGCTTCCTGGATAACCTGCAGCCGCAGCACGCAGCCTATCTCGGCACCGTGGCCCGCGGGTTCCTTCCCCTCCCCGGGGACGCCTCGCTGTGGATCGAGATCTCGCCTGGAATCGAGATCAACCGCATCACCGACATCGCCCTGAAGGCGACAAGCGTGCGGCCCGGAATGCAGATCGTCGAGCGCCTGTTCGGACTCCTGGAGGTGCACCACTCGGAGCAGTCAGAAGTCCGGGCGGCCGGAGCCGCGATCCTCGAGGCGCTCGAGGTCCAGGAGTCGGATCGGATCAAACCGCGTGTGATTTCCAGCCAGATCATCCGGCACATCGACGCTCACCAGGTGCAGCTGGTGAACCGGATGCGATTCGGCCACATGCTGCTCGCCGGTCAGACGCTGTACGTACTCGAAGTCGAGCCGGCGGGATACGCGGCCCTGGCGGCCAACGAGGCCGAAAAGGCGGCGCACATCAACATCCTCGACGTCCGGGCGTTCGGTAGCTTCGGGCGGGTGTACCTGGGCGGCGAGGAGCAGGACATCATGGCGGGATATGGCGCGGCGGTGGCCGCGATTGAAGGTGTCAGCGGCCGCGAGGCGGCCACCGGGCGACGGGACTGACGAGGTTTCCCTGAGGGGCGCGGCGGCGCTCCCGGATTCACCAGGAGGAGAGAATGGCTGAAGAGTATGGCGCGGTCGACGCACTCGGAATGATCGAGTGCCGCAGCTACCCGGCGATGGTCGAGGCGGCCGACGCGATGGTCAAGGCGGCCAGGGTGGAACTGGTCTCCTACGAGAAGACCGGCGGAGGTTACGTCACGGCCGTCGTGCGAGGTGACGTAGCTGCCGTGAAGGCAGCGGTGGAAGCCGGAGCGCGCGGCGCCGAGAAGATCGGCGAGCTCGTGGCGATCCACGTCATCCCGCGTCCGCACGCGAACGTGGACGTGGCGCTGCCTCTCGGTCGTGCGAGTGCCGGGTCCAAGACCGCGAAGCGGTAGCACCCGGCTCCGAGGGCCCCTGAAGCCTCCGGTCCGTCCGTGGACAGGGCCGGAGTCGATCAGAGTTGAGTGATCGTTCAACTTCACGTCACTCACAGCAACGGAGCAGGACATGCTGTTAGGTAGAGTCGTCGGTACGCTGGTCTCGACGAACAAGGAGCCTTCCCTGGAGGGTCTGAAGTTCCTCGTCCTGAGGCAGCTGGACATCGAGGCCGGAGAGACATCGGGCTATAGGGTAGCGGCTGATGCGGTGGGCGCCGGCCTCGGCGAGGTCGTGCTGTTCGCGACCGGAAGCTCGGCGCGGCAGACCGCCGTGACGGACAAACGCCCGTGCGACGCGGTGATCATGGCGATCGTGGACTTGCTCGCGGTCGACGGAGAGGTCACCTACGACAAGTCGCGGGACGGCTGATCATGGAGGAGTCGAAGATTCAGTCCGTCATCGACCGCGTCATGTCGGAGCTCGGGCACCGGGAGCCCGCGGGGCGGGCCGGTCCCCTGCCCCCGCGGCGTGCCGTAGCCCGGCAACCCGGTCCGGCCGCCACTCCGAGACATGGGGACAACCTGTTTCCGGATGTGGAAAGTGCCGTAGCAGCGGCCGGGAAGGCGTACCGGGACCTGCAGGAACTGCCGGTCTCGGTACGGGAGCAGATGATCGCGCACATGCGTCGGACGATGCGAGAGAATGCCCAACCCCTGGCCTACGAGGCCTGGCAGGAAACGGGAATGGGGCGCTACGAGGACAAGATCGAGAAGGTCCTCCTGAACGCGAACAAGGCGCCCGGGGTGGAATTCCTCGATACCGGAGCCTGGAGCGGCGACGGGGGGCTCACCGTCGTGGAGTTCGCTCCCTACGGTGTGATCGGCTCGATCATCCCGAGCACCAACCCGATATCCACCGTGACGTGCAACGCAATCTCGATGGTCTCGGCGGGCAACGCGGTGGTATTCAACGCCCATCCCGGTGCAAAGGCCTGCTCCAACCGGGCGGTTCAACTCCTGAACGACGCCATCGTCGAAGCGGGCGGGCCGCCCAACCTCGTGTGCGCCGTCGCCGAACCCACCATCGACACGGCCGGGGCGCTCATGGGCCACAAGAGCGTGAACCTGCTGACGGTGACGGGCGGCATCGGCGTCGTGCGCGCCGCCATGTCGAGCGGGAAACGTGCGGTGTGCGCCGGGCCCGGGAATCCACCGGTCGTGGTGGACGAGACGGCGGACATCGCGCAGGCAGGCAGGGACATCGTGCGCGGCGCATCGTTCGACAACAACATCATCTGTACCGACGAGAAAGAGGTGTTCGCCGTCGCCTCGATCGCTGACGACCTGAAGCGAGCCATGTGCGCGAATGGCGCCATCGAGATCGATGCCCGGCAACTCGATGCCCTCCGGCGCTCCATCTTCACCGATCGTCCCGAGCGGGGCCGGCACGGGACGATGAACAAGAAGTTCATTGGCAAGAACGCCGCGGTTCTACTGCGAGAAATAGGGATTGACGCCGGCGACGAAAGCAGGCTGGTCCTGGCGGAGGTGGAGCAGGATGATCCTCTCATCTTCTCGGAGCAGATGATGCCGATTCTCCCCCTCACCCGGGTTCGAGATGCTTACGAGGGCATCGAGCGGGCGAAGGCTGCTGAGCACGGATTCCGGCACACGGCCACCATGCACTCCAAGCACCTGGACCATCTCAGCCGCATGGCGCGGGTCATGGACTGCAGCATCTTCGTCAAGAATGGCGTCTCCTACGACGGTCTGGGCTACGGCGGAGAGGGCTTCTGCTCTTTCACGATCGCCAGCCCGACTGGAGAGGGCATCACGAACCCGATCAGTTTCAGCCGCATCCGCCGGTGCGTGCTGAAGGATTCCTTCCGGATCGTATGACCATGAAGATTCACAGTTGGGACAACCGAACCGAGGCGGCATGATCGAACCGGCACTGGCTCTGATCGACTTCAGCAGCATCGCGGTCGGGATCGAGGCCGCCGACGCGATGGTCAAGCGCGCT
>JAUVPT010000237.1 GCA_030598525.1 Gemmatimonadota bacterium | reverse complement strand
GGGGCAATTGTCGGGTTCCCCGGCAGCATTCACAAGCAGTCGCAGGAACCTCCGCTTTCCTCTTTGCATAACGTACGACCCGGGGGAAACGTGACACTCGGGATCCTCGACGACCGTGCCGTCGATCTTCACGCCCCGCTGCTTGAGGAGCCGCCGAGCCTCGGAGGTGGACCGGGCCAGGCCAGAGCGCGTCAACGCGTGACCGACCCACAGGGTGCCTCCAGCGCCCACCTCGAGCACACACGTCTCGAGCTCCTCGGGCACGGCGCGCTCGCGGTGCACGCGATCGAACGCGTCCCTGGCCCCGGCGCCCGCTTCACCGCCGTGATACCTGGCCGTGATGGTCTCGGCGAGCCAGCGCTTGGCGGCCAGCGGGTCCTCGTCCGCCAGGCCGGTCCAGCGAGACCGCTCGGCCTCGGCTGCGCCCGAGGCCAGACGGATCCATTCGCCGAGCAGGGAATCAGGAATCGACATGGTGCGGCCGAACATATCGGCCGGGTCCATGGTGAGGCCGACGTAGTTGTCGTACGACTTCGACATCTTCCGTTCACCGTCCGTGCCGCGCAGCAGCGGCAGGGTGACGCACACCTGCGGTTCCTGTCCTGCCCTCTCCTGCAGAGTACGGCCGAGAAGAAGATTGAATTTCTGGTCCGTGCCCCCGAGTTCAACGTCCGCCCCGAGTGCGACCGAGTCGTAGGCCTGCATCATCGGATACAGGAACTCCACGAGCGAGATCGGCCTCTCTTCCGAGTACCGGGCGGCGAAATCGTCCCGCTCGAGCATACGCGCCACGGTATACTGAGACGTGAGGCGGAGAACGTCCTCGAGCCGCAGGGCCGACAGCCAATCGCTGTTCCGGCGGATCTCGGTCCGCTCCGGGTCGAGGATCTGGAATACCTGCTCCCGGTAGGTCTGCAGGTTCGCCTCGATTTCCTCGCGACTGAGCACGGGCCGGATGTCGCTCTGGCCCGACGGGTCGCCGACGAGAGCCGTGAAATCGCCGATCACGAACACGACCCGGTGGCCCAGCTCCTGGAAAGTCCGCAGTTTGTGAATCGACACCGCGTGGCCGATATGGAGATCCGGGCGGGTCGGGTCGAACCCCTGCTTCACGACCAGGGGCTCCCGCTCGGCGAGCGAGCGCTTCAGCTTTGCGACGAGCTCGGCCTCGGGAATGATCTCCGCGACCCCGTCGCGGACTCGGTTCAACTGCTCGTCCACCGGAAGAAACATTCGCCGTCCACGTTCGTAGAAGTGGCACCGTGAACCATCGGATCACATGGAAGCGCATAGCATAGATATGGCGGAGAGCACAGGCAACCAGAGATTTCGGCTCAGGTGGCCCGGTCCGCGGGGCCGCTGGATCGGGCTCACGGCGCTGCTCGGCGGGCTCGCGCTGGCGGGAGGAGTGGCGTGGGGAACCTGGGCCCACATCTGCGATCAGTGTCCGTCGATCGCGCAGATCTATGCGTTCGAGCCCAAGGAGGCCACCCGGGTCTACGCGGCCGACGGCTCCCTGTTGCACGAATTCGCGGTGGAGCGGCGCACGGCCATCCAGTACCAGCAGGTCCCGCGGCACGTGGTCGATGCGTTCGTGGCGGTCGAGGACAAGCGATTCTGGTCCCACGGCGGCATCGACTACCTGCGATTCACCCGCGCGGTGGTCGAGTTCGCGTTCGCCGGCTACGACGCCGCCGGGGGAAGCACGATCACGCAACAGCTCGCCGGGAACATGTTCGCCTCCATCGTGGACCGTCAGGACATCTCGGTCCAGCGCAAGCTCCGGGAGATGAGGGTGGCCAAGTCCCTGGAGCAGGCCTACACCAAGACCGAGATCATGGAGGCGTACCTCAACCAGATCAATTTCGACGGCGTGTACGGAGTGCAAAACGCCGCGCAGCGATACTTCGGCAAGAACATCCGTGACCTGAACCTCCCGGAGGCGGCCACCCTGGCGGCCATGCCGGTGGCGCCGCGCCGCTACAACCCGATCCTGTATCCGGAGCGGGCGGTGGCGCGACGTAACATGGTGCTGTCGCTGATGGCCGGGCAGGACATGATCACCGGCGAGGAGGCGGCGGCCGCCCGTGCCTACCCGCTGATGGTGCGCCCCGACGCACGGGATCGCATACCAGCGGCCTACTTCGTGGAATGGGTCCGCCGCATACTCATCGACCGCTACGGAACTCAGATCTACGAGGCCGGGCTTCGGATCTACACCACGCTGGATCCGAACCTGCAGGCCGTCGCCGACTCAGCGGTGCTCGCTCAGCTCGAGTGGATAGAGAGACAACCGGGGTTCGACGCACCGACGTATCGGGAGACCCGGGCCTGGCCTGCGGACAGTCTCTCAGGTCCCAACATGCCCTACATCCAGGGTATGTTCGTGGCGGTCGATCCGGTCAATGGCGACGTTCTCGCGCTGGTGGGCGGGCGTGACTACCAGGATTCAGAGTTCAACCGGGCCACCCAGGCCGAGCGCCAGCCCGGGTCGCTCTTCAAGCCGTTCGTGTACACGGCAGCGATCGAAAGCGGAATGCCGGCGTCCGAAGTGATCTTCGACACGCCGATCGAGTTCCCACAGCCGGACAGCTCGATCTGGTCGCCCAGCAACTTCACCAACGACTTTCGTGGTCCGGTCACGATTCGCGATGCCCTGGCCGCTTCCATCAACGTGGTCGCCGTCAAGGTCGGCCTGCGCGTCGGGCTGGAGACCGTGGCCCAGTACGCGCACCGCATGGGCATCACCTCGCGGGTGGACCGCGTTCCCTCCACTGCCATCGGATCTCCATCGGTCAAGCCGATCGAAATGGCCGAGGCCTACACCACGTTCGCCAACCTGGGGATCCGGGTCACGCCGCGGGCCATCCTGCGTATCGAGAACGCGGACGGCGAAGTGCTGTGGGAGGCGCCGGTCGAACGCGAGGAGGTCCTGGACGAGAGGACATCGTGGATCATGGTGTCCATGCTCAGGGACGTGGTGGACCGGGGCTCCGGCATCCGGATCCGCTCCCTGGGCGTGCCGTGGGAGATCCCGGTGGGCGGAAAGACGGGAACGACGAATGAACTCACCAACACGTGGTTCATCGGCTTCACGCCGGAGATCGTCACGATCAGCTGGGTCGGGTTCGACCTGCCGGCCTACATCCGGGACGACGCGCAGGGGGGACGCGACGCGGCCCCGATAAACGCCGAGGTTCTCAAGTACTTCTACGCGGACCGGGCGATACCCGCGCCGTGGGCCCGGCCAACGGGTCTGATCGAGCGGCGGGTGGACCGTACGACCGGGATGCTGGCGACGGCCTGGTGCCCTCCGGAAGCCGTGTACACGGAGGTTTATATTCCGGAGACCGAGCCCCGGGAACCGTGCGACGTGCACGGTCCGTGGGGAACCCGCGAGTGGGCAGACAGCCTGGGCGTCATCCCCGACTCGCTCGCACCGCCGGTGTCCGACGACTTCGAGTTCTAGCAGGCTGCTGCAGCCTGTTAGGGCCACCGTCTCAGGAGTCCGACTGGCCTGCGGGCACCCTGCGCCACACGAGAGGCACGTCTTCGGGTGGGGCTTCGCCGAATTCGAATGCCCCACGAAGGCGACGGATCATGCTCTCCGCGGCGTCCGCCGACCGAGCATGGATCTCCGCAACAGGCTGACCGCGTATCACGGGCTCCCCCCGGCGGGCGAACAACTCGATCCCGACCGCGGGATCCACATCGTCCTCGATCCTCCGCCTCCCCGCCCCGAGCTCCACGGCCGCCACTCCGATCTCGTAGGCATCGGCGCGTGTGACGAAGCCATCCCGGGGCGACTCCCACGTCACCCGGTGCGGCGCCTC
>JAUVPT010000232.1 GCA_030598525.1 Gemmatimonadota bacterium | reverse complement strand
GGCGGGACTCAATCTTCCGCAAAAGGGCATGCGCCAGCAGATCGCGAGCGCCATCAACGTTCTCGTGCAAGTCGAGCGCCTGTCTGATGGTCAGCGCAAGATCGTCTCGATCTCAGAGATCACGGGAATGGAGGGAGACATCATCACGATGCAGGATGTCTTCGTCTACGAACGTGAGGGAGTGGATGAGGCCGGCAACGTAATCGGGAGATTCCAGGCCACGGGAATCCGGCCACGCTTTACGGACCGCATGCTGGCGTTCGGGGTTGAGCTACCCGTCTCCCTGTTCTCCAACATCGACGGCTGACGGAGGAACTCTCATGGTGGATTTCCTACCTCCTAACTGGCTGCCGGCACTCGTCGTCTTCCTGGCCGTGGGCATGGCCGTGGTGTCTCTCGCCTTCCTGGCGGAGAGCCTTCGCGAAGTGAGGCGTCGACGCGATTTTCGCCGTCAGCTGGAGGCCGTCACGGGCAAAGAGGGCCCGGGTGGCGATGCTCTGACCACGTCGGTGGTCAGAGCCGGCGAGGCCGACTCGGTTCTGACGTCTCTGCCGCAGGTCCGGGACCTCAAGATTCTCCTGGAGCAGGCGGATCTCAACTGGACCCCGGGGACCTTCATCTCGATATCCTTCGGGCTCGCGGCCGCACTGAGCGCCAGTGCTTTCATTCTGTCGCAGGCCGCGATGCCTGCGGTCTTTGCCGCAATGGCGGGTCTCTGGTTCCCGCTGATGTACGTGAAGCGCCTCAAGAAGAGGCGTATCCGCAGGTTCGAGGAGCAGTTCCCCGAGGCCATCGATCTCCTCGGTCGTTCGATCCGCGCCGGCCATGCGTTCCCGACGGGGCTGAAGGTGGTAGGGGAAGAGTCTCCCGATCCCATGGCTACCGAGTTCCGGCAGATATTCGACGAGCAGAAATTCGGATTGCCGCTCGAAGACTCCTTGCTCGGTCTCGCTGACAGAATCGACATGGTAGACGTTCGGATTTTCGTCACGGCGATCTTGATCCAGCGCGAGGTGGGCGGCAACCTGGCGGAGATCCTGGACAAGATCTCGTACACGATTCGCGAGAGGTTTTCGCTCCAACGGCAGATCCGGGTCTACACCGCCCAGGGACGGCTCACGGGGTATATCCTTGCTGCACTGCCGATCCTGCTCGGCCTGGCCATCGCGGCTCTCAATCCTGAGTACATGGCAATCCTGTTCGAAGACCCGATGGGGAAAGTGCTGATCGCGGCGGCGGCCGTCCTCCAGCTCCTCGGTTTCCTTCTCATCCGCCGCATCATCGATATCGAGATCTGATGCTAGCCATCGTCGCGGTTCTGATTGCCGTCACGGCCATTCTCGGGGTCATTGCGATCGCCGAGCTCGTTCCCGCCCGAGATCGGTCGGTCGGGAAACGCCTCCAGGAGCTTCAGGATATCGCTTCGAACCGTGGCGTCGTCCACAGAAGGCGCCGGCAGGCGAATCGAGAGCAGTTGGAAGTCTGGCTGCAGAATTTCGGCGAGCGGGTGTCCAGCGGCCGGAAGGATCTCTTCGAAACCCGGCAGAAGCTCATCAGGGCCGGCTACCGGAGCCAGGACGCGGTACCCATCTACTACTCGCTGCGAGTTCTGTCCCTGGTGGTGGGTGCCATCGTCATCATCTCGATGGTTCCAGCCCTGCAGGGCCGGAACCTGCTCATCTGGGTCGGCGCGGGCGGATTGGTATTCTGGATGCTTCCGGCTGGTGTCCTCAGACGTAAGATCCGGCTGCGTCAGAAGGAAATACAGATTGCCCTTCCCGACGCCCTGGACATGCTCGTGATCTGCGTCGAGGCGGGACTCGGCCTGAACCAGGCCCTTGTTCGTGTCTCGGAGGAAGTCGAGACCATGAGCGCTATTCTGTCGGAAGAGCTCCAGATCGTGAACCTCGAGATGCGAGCGGGCACACCGCGCGAGGACGCCCTGCGCAACCTCGGTGAGCGGACGGACGTTCCGGATCTCCGGGCCCTCGCAACGATGCTGATCCAGACCGACCGATTCGGGACGTCGATCGCCCAGGCGCTCCGGGTGCATTCTGACACCCTGCGTACCAAGCGCCGTCAGAGGGCGGAGGAGGCTGCGGCGAAGACGACCATTAAGATGGTTCCGCCGCTCGTTTTCTTCATCTTCCCCGCAATTTTCGTCGTGGTTCTCGGCCCCGCCATGCTCCACCTGATGAACGAGCTCGGGGGTGTCTAGTGGGACAGGTGGTCGTCCGAAACGTCTCCCGGGACGGGGTAGCCCTGGGGCGCCGCGTCGTGGTCGCGAACACCGTCTGGACACGTTTGAAGGGCTTGCTGGGCGCTCCTCCCCTTCAGCCCGGTGAGGGGATGCTGCTGGATCCCTGCCAGGCCGTACACATGTACGGGATGAAGCAGCCCCTCGACGTCGCCTTCGTGGGGCGAGAAGGCCAGGTCATAGCGGCCTACCATGACCTCCGTCCCGGTCAGAGATCGAAATACCACGGTAAGGCCAAACAAGCCCTTGAACTACCCGTCGGTACCCTGATGGAAACAGATACTCGCGTCGGGGACCGACTTCTCGTCCAACCGGCGTCGGACGACAGGCAATCGAGCGACGGAGAGAACGATGACCGATAGCATTCTGCAGGATTCGGTACCTACTGCTCCGGATCACCCGATCCAGCCGACCCCGCCGGTTCCCGTGACCACGGCGGATACCGGGCTGAGTCCCGGGCTGATCGCGGATCTCATCATGAAGTCGCTCTACAACTTGGGATCGCTTACCGGAGATGATCTGCGTGATTTTGTTCGACTCCCGTTCGCCATCCTGGACGAACAGCTGGTGGACCTGCAGAAGCGTCGCCTCATAGAAGTTCGTGAGGGCGGGCAGAGCCGGGTGACGTACACGTTCGATCTGACCGGTGAGGGGCGAACCCGGGCTCGTGAAGCCGTGGACAACAACGGCTATGTGGGCCCAGCGCCGGTACCCCTGGCACAGTACGGCCGATGGGTTCAGAACCAGTCCGTCCGCGACGTCTTAGTCACCGAAGAGACCATACGACAGGGCTTCTCGCACCTGGTGTTCGAGGACTCGTTCCTCGACCAGCTCGGTCCGGCCGTCAATTCCGGCCTATCCCTGTTCCTCTACGGACACGCGGGTAACGGTAAGACGACGATCGCCGAAGCGATCTCGGGCATGCTCGGGGGACACGTGTACATCCCGTGGGCCCTGGAGGTCGAGGGTCAGATCATCGTCCTCTACGACCCCGTGTATCACGACCTGGTGAGCACGGACGGTGGCGGAGAGGACGATCCGCTGGCCGGCAGTCCTCTTTTCCTTGACGGACGACCCCACGACGACCGGTACGCCGTAATTCGACGCCCCGTCGTATTTGTGGGAGGCGAGCTCACCCTGGAGTTTCTGGAGTTGCAGTACGATCCGCAGACTCGGATCTATCAGGCCCCGCCTCACGTGAAGGCCAGCGGGGGCGTGTTTATCATTGATGATTTCGGCCGGCAGTTGGTGCGTCCCCGGGACCTGCTCAATCGATGGATGGTGCCTCTCGAGAAGCGCATCGACTATCTCGCTCTGCGAAACGGCTACAAGTTCCCGGTTCCGTTCGACTGTCTCGTGATCTTCTCCACGAACCTCAATCCCCTGGAACTCGTGGACGAGGCATTCCTGAGACGGATTCGCTACAAAATCATGGTCGAGAGCCCGAATCGGGGACAGTACGAGGAGATTTTCCGGCGCTGTTGCACCGCGAACGACATCCTCTACGAAACGACGCGAGTGGACCACGTGTACAAGGCGTTCTACGAGCGGCTGCGCATGGCTCCACGAGGGTGCCACCCGAGGGATATCGTTGACACGGTCTGCAATATCGCGAAGTACGAGAATACGCAACCGT
>JAUVPT010000105.1 GCA_030598525.1 Gemmatimonadota bacterium | reverse complement strand
TTCCTCCAGCCGATCATCGAAGTTCGGCGTGAAATCGACGGTTTCCTTGTCGATGTCAGCCAGCATCTCGGTCGCAAGCGAGGCCAGACGGGCCTCCGTATACCGGTACGCCGCCGCCGCGTCGCCATCGATGGACCCGAAGTTCCCCTGCCCGTCCACCAGCGGATAGTGAAGTGAGAAATCCTGCACCATCCGAACGAGCGAGTCGTACACGGCCGAATCCCCGTGCGGATGGTACTTGCCCAGCACGTCACCCACGACGGTCGCGCACTTCTTGTACGGCCGGTTCGGGGACAGGCCCAGCTCGTGCATGGCGTACAGGATCCTGCGGTGCACCGGCTTCAGCCCGTCGCGTACGTCAGGCAGGGCACGCTGCACGATCACGCTCATCGAATAGTCGATGAACGACTCCCTCATCTCGTCTTCGAGAAGTCTCTGCTCAACCCGCTCGGTTCGTTCAGTCGTCTCCATGCGCTCGTCACGGAAGGGTGGTTTGGGTAGCCCTGACGGGGACCCGCGCTCGGCGTGCCACATCGTCACGAGTACGGCCGGGCGAGCCCGGCCGCGAACCCTGGCTGACGGCCTTTCGGGGCCGCGTTCTCATTCTCGGAATAACCGGGAAAATATAGCCGTTTGAGGCCTCCCGCGCGACCGTTCGGCAACGATCGCGCGGGGGTCGGATTGAACCGCCGGAGTGGGGTCAGAAACCGGTTTACTTGAACGCCGGGCGTTCCCCGCCAAGCTCCCTGTAGCGCCGGAAGAGCTCGAGCTGGCGATGATCCAGTGAAGTGATGACACCGCGAATCACGACCGCCTCGGCTTCGGTCGAGAGCTCGAAGGGATCTCCTGTCCACACGACCAGGTTGCCCACCTTCCCGGGCTCCAGCGAACCGTACCGGTCCGCTACACCAAGAGCCCTCGCGGGCGCCAGGGTTACGGCCCGCAGAGCGACGTCCCAGGGCAGCCCGAAGCGCACCGCGTTTCCGGCCTCGAGGACCAGCCAGCGAGCATTGTGCGAGTTGAAGCTCCCGATGATGACGTCCACACCGGCCCGATCGAGAAGGGCCGCGTTGTCGAACCGCGACCCGAGTCGATCGAAGCCGGCCGGACTGTTCGTGAGCGGCTTGAGGATCACCGGCGCACCGGCAGCGGCGATCCGGTCCGCGACCATCCAGGCCTCCGACCCACCAGAGATCACGAGATCCAGTCCGTACTCATCCGCGATGCGCAGCACCGCCTCGATGTCGCTGGCCCTGTGGACGCTGACGATGAGCGGTATCTCGCCGTCCAGCACCGGTCCCATGGCCTCGAGGTCCAGTCTCGAAGCCGAGAGCTCGCGCGTGCGGCCGGCTGAGAACGCTGCCTGGTTCTCGCGCCAGAACCTGGCGTCGTCAAGCACCTCCCGGAGACGCATCGAAGCGCCCCCGCGGGACCCTCCAGCCGCCCCGGCGCTGTAGCTCGCCACCATCGCCGCACGAGATCGTACGATCATTTCATCGGCGGATGAGCCGGCCAGATCGATGATCGCGGCCTGTCCGGCGATCAGCCCTCCACCGGGAGCCGAGAGGACCGTGGTCAGTCCAGCTGCCCGGTTCACCGGAATCAACACGCTCCGCGGGTTGATTCCATCCACCACATCAAACGCAGCCCGCACGGGATCGCCCTCCAGTTGCGCGTCCACGGTCGAACTCACCATTCCCACCTCGACCAGGCAGAGCGAGGTGGTGGCGTCGAACAGGCCCGGGGTGACGACCCGACCGGTGGCATCGAGAGTCCGGACGCCGGCCGGGACTTCGATGTCGTGTCCAACCGCGGCGATGATTCCATCCCTGACGAGCACGGTCGCGCCCTCCAGCACATCACCACCCACGGTGTACACGGTGCCTCCGGTCACGGCCACGTCCTGCCCCGCGGCGTTTGCCGGGAGTCCCGCCAGCAGCGCTACCAGGATCGCCCACCGGGACACCCTCCCGGGCACCCGGTCCAGGCCACTCATCGTCCACCTCCCTGGCCTGCGCCGGGTAGGATTCCGAGTTCGAAGTCGCTGCTCGGATTCCCCTCGGTCCGGGAGCGGTCGTAGACCAGGGCGCCGTCGATGAACACCTGGTCGGCTCGGCTGTACACGCTGAACGGATCCCCCGACCAGACGACCACGTCGGCCGCTTTCCCGGATTCCAGAGAACCCGTCTCTCCGTCGATTCCCAGTGCCCACGCCGGGTTTATCGTGACCCAGCGCAGCGCCTGGTCACGGCTCACGTCGAGACCCACGCTGCGTCCTGCGTACATGGCACGGGCCGCGTTCTGGTTCAGGATCTGGATTTCGAGCCCGCTGTCCGTGTGCAGGATCGCTCGCGCTCCGGCTTCGGACAGGAGGGCCAGGTTCTGGGGAATGCCGTCGAGGGCCTCCATCTTGAAGCCCCACCAGTCCACCCACACGGAGGCTCCCACGTTCTCCTCTGCGAGGCGGTCCCGGATCTTGTAGGCCTCCGTCGCGTGGTGAAACGAGCGAATCGAAAACCCGAACTCGCGGGCCAGCTCGAGCATCGTGAGCATGTCGTCGGCCCGATAGCAGTGGTTCTGGATCAGGATCGTGCCGCGCAGAACTTCCGCCAGAGTCTCGAGTTGGAGATCGCGATCGGGGCGGTCGGCCTGCCGGTCACCCGCGAGCCACTTGTCCCACTTGTCGCGGTACTTCTCGGCCCGGATGAACGCCTCACGATACCCGGCCACGTTGCCCATCCGGGTGGAGGGGCCGCGACTCGAGTACACGCGTTTCGGATTCTCACCGCACGCCATCTTGAGACCCATCGGCGCACCGGGGAACATCATGTCCGTGACACCGCGTCCGGGCACCAGCTTCAGGGTCACACCCCGACCGCCGATCAGGTTGGCGCTTCCCGGCAGGGACTGAAGCGTCGTCACTCCACCGGCCAGGGCTCTCCAGAACCCGGGATCCTGGGGCCACACCCCGTGCTCCGCCCACACTTCGGCCGTGACCGGGTCGGTCGCCTCGTTACCTTCTCCCATTCCCTCGACGGCGGGCGACGGATACACCCCGAGATGCGAGTGTGTGTCGATGATTCCCGGGGTGACGAACCGACCGGTCGCCTCGATGACGGTCGAGCCCTCGGGGGCGTCGATTCCGACGCCGATCGCCTCGATTCGACCGTCGACGAGCAGCACGTCCCCACCCTCGATTTCGTCGCCAGCCGCCGTCATGACGGTCCCACCACGAATCAGCACCGGACTCGAAGCAAGTGGCTCGTACGAGGACTCCCAGGCACCGTTCGGCGTGCCGTTCAACATCTGCCGATCCGCATCTGTCCGGTTGGTCTGATCGGTTGCCGACGCGTCGGGGCCGCCAGCCGGGGCCTTGCCCCCGGACGCGCATCCGGACGCCAGGAGCGCGACGAGGAAGAGGGACGCAGCCCTCGAGCCGGAACTTCGTTCTGCCATCTCGATCTCCTTCAGAGCTTGTTGAGGGCCGGTCCGCCCACCGATTACCCGACTCTCCGGGTGCCCGACAGCCACTCAATCTAGCCCACCCTCGCAAGAACCTGGTCGGCGGCGTCCGTCGAGGTGACACTAGGCACAGACGCGGTAGTCTTCGATCTCCCGGCGCCCGAGGACTTCGAGGGCCCGGCGGATCTCCTCGCGGGCTCCCGGCGACCCGACCGCGGCGAGTACGTACGGGTCCTTTCTCGAGACCAGCGCCTCGAAGCCGTCCGGATCCAGCACGGGCGCTCCGTGGATCTCCTGGCCGATCTTGCGAGCGTCGAGATCCACGAACGCCGAAACGAGCCGGCCCTGTCTGATGAGCTCGCGGGCCATCGGCTTCCCGACTTTGCCCGCCCCCCAGACCACGAGGGGGCGCGATTCCGGGAGAAAGGCCTGGTCGAGGAAGTGGACCTTGCACCGACGAAAGGCCTCGGCCGAATAGCGATCGGACGTGAGCGAGTGCCGGTCGGGCCGCACCCGCCACCGCACGAGCCGGGATGCGAGATTCGCGATTCGCATTCCGGCCGCGCGCAGCCTCAGGACCAGGTCGTAGTCCTCCGGCCAACCCGGATCCCGATAGCCGCCGAGACCGGAGAGCACCGAGTGGCGGATCATCAGGGTGGGGTGGGCAACCGGACACTCCACGAACAGGTCGCGCCAGAGATCCTCGGGATCGGAGAGTCCGTTCAACCAGGTCTCGTATCGGCGGTAGCCCTCACCCACTTCCGAGCGCGGAAACAGCTCTACGGCAGTCCCGCACCCCGCCAGGTCGGGTCGAGCCGCCAGGAAGTCACGCTGAAGCTCCAGGCGCCGGGGCTCGGCGATGTCGTCCCCGTCCATCCGGGCCAGCAACGGAGCACTGGCAGTGGCCACCGCGAGTTCTAGAGCCCCGACGAGACCGTCTTCGGGCGTCCGGCCCGCACTGCGGCCCGGGGATCCGGGCGCTGTTTCGAGAACCGTCACGCGGTCGTCCCGGGCGGACCACCGCCGCAGGAGTGCCCCTGTCTCGTCAGTGGATCGATCGTCGACTGCCAGGACCTCGTAGTCCAGGAGCGACTGCGCCTCGAGACTCTCGATGCACCGTGGCAACCAGGCGGCCACGTTCCGGCACGGAAGAAGCACCGATACTTCAGGCACGCATCGCCCTCATCGGGCCCTGACCCCGGGATCACGCATCGACGGGGCATAATCGCCTCCAGCCCGAACGACCTCCAGGTGCTGAGCCAGGTGACGGCCGGTGTGGGATCCCGGAGCCGCCAACACATCGGCCGGCGTCCCGGCCACCACGACGCGTCCACCCGCGTCCGCCGCTTCGGGTCCGAGGTCAACGATCCAATCTGCGGCGGCGATCACGTCCAGGTTGTGTTCGACCAGGACAACGGTGTTCCCGGCCTCCACGAGTTGCCCCAGCACCCCCAGGAGACGCTCGATTTCGCCCAGTCCCAGTCCGACCGTCGGCTCGTCCAGGATGTAGATGCGTTGCTTTTTCGAGGACCTCCGGGCCAACTCGCGGGCCACCTTGAGCCGCTGCGCTTCTCCACCGGAAAGCGTGGTCGCGGACTGCCCGAGCCGGAGGTAGCCGAGCCCCACCCTCTGGAGTTGCCACAGCGCCTGCCCCAGCCGGTCCTGCCGGATGAAGAACCGAATCGCTTCGTCCACGGTCAGGTTCAGCACGTCCATGATGTTACGACCGCGGTTCTGCACTTCGAGGGTCTCGGGCTTGAAACGCCGCCCCTCGCACACCTCGCAGGGCATCGACACGTCCGCCAGGAATACCATCTCCACCACCTCCTCACCCGTGCCCTTGCAGGCCTCGCACCGGCCGCCCTGGACGTTGAAACTGAAGTGGCCGGCCCCGAATCCGCGCCGCATTGCCTCCGGCTGTTCCGCGAACAGGCGGCGGATCTCGTCGTACGCATTGATATAAGTGATCGGATTCGAGCGCGGCGTGCGTCCGATGGGGCCCTGGTCGACCAGGACGACTTCTTCCAACAGCTCTGCCCCGCTGAGGGATCGCCATTTCCCGGCCGCCTCTCCCAGGTGGCGCCGAGCGGACGAAGCTCCGCGCAGGGTCTTCTCCAGGGCCCGGTACAACACATCGTGCACGAGGGTGGACTTTCCGGAGCCGGACACGCCGGTGACCACCGTGAGCCGCCCCAGCGGAATCGCGACGTCGAGCTCCCGCACGTTGTGCAGCGTCGCGCCCTCCAGGCGCAGCCACGCCCCCGACAGGCCGGGTGGGCGGCGGCTGGAAGGGACGCGCTTGCGCAGAGCGCGACCCGTGGCCGTGTCCGCCCTGGCCAGTCCGTCGAAAGACCCGTCGAACACCAGTTCTCCCCCGCGCTCGCCAGCCCCCGGGCCGAGCTCGAGCACCCGGTCGGCCCCACGCATCACCGACGTCTCGTGCTCGACCACCAGGACCGTGTTACCCCGATCCCTCAACCGGCACAGGACCCCGAGAAACTGCTCCACGTCTCTCGGGTGCAGGCCGATCGTCGGCTCGTCCAGGACGTACAGGGTGTCCACCAGCCGGCTCCCAAGACTCCCGGACAGACGGATTCGCTGCATTTCGCCGCCCGACAGGGTCCGGGCCTGGCGATCCGTGGACAGGTAGCCAAGGCCGACGGAGGACATGAACTCCAGGCGATCCGAGAGCTCGCGCAGGATGGTCTCCGATATACGGGCCTCGAACGGCGGGAGGATGAGCCCTGCCAACC
>JAUVPT010000122.1 GCA_030598525.1 Gemmatimonadota bacterium | reverse complement strand
TCCACGACGACCGTAAGAAGGGCGAACGAGGTGTTGTTGTAGTTGAACTCGGAGCCCGGGGAATTCTGTAACTCAGGCTGACGCTGGACGAGCTGGATGATCTCTTCGCGGTCGATGTAGTCTCCTTCATCCAGGCGGCGGCCGCTCATCGCGAGCGAGTTGAGGAATTCGCGATAGCCGGTGGTGTGCGTGAGCATGTTGCGGATGGTGACGGTCTCGCCCAGGTCGGGAAGCTCCTCGATGTGATCCCGGATGTTGTCGTCCAGCGAGAGTTCTCCCCGCTCGGCCAGGAGCAGGATGGCGAAGGCGGTAAACTGTTTGGACGTGGAGCCGATGTTGTTGCGTGTGTTCACCGACATCGGGATGCCGTACGTCAGGTTGGCCATGCCGTACGCCCGGGCGAACTCTACCTCGCCATCGCGGACGATGGCCGCGACGGCTCCGGGGGTGTCCTCACCCGAGTAGATGCTCATCAGCTGATCCACCTTGCCCTCGGGCGTGGTGGCTTCCGGCTCGACCCGGCGGAACTCGAGTTCATAGAGCCCGGTTTCTTCCTCAAACGGGGCCACCTCGAAGCGGTAGACGCCTTTGATCTCCGTAGTGAACCGGAACATCTCCGGACCCCGGCCGGGACCATCGAAAGTCGCTACCTCCTCTCCCGCTGAGTCAGTGACGGTCACGACGACGTCCACGGTGATCTGCTCCACGCTGCCGAGCACGAAATAGTCGGCTTCCAGTTCCAGGGTGTACGCGTGCGTGTCTTCCGATCCAAGCGAATCGGCGTACACCTCTCCCGGATGCACGGGAATCGGTGTCGCAGTGTCCTGGGCGAACGCTGGAGTCGCCATGAGAAGACTGAACACAGATCCACTTACCAGTTTCACTAGCGATGACATGAGCGGATTCCCAGAGTCGAGTGGTCGATATCGGCGCACGGTGCACCTTCGTTCGGCGCGTGAAACTACCTGCCTGTCAGCAGTTGGGGAATCCTGCACCGCCTGGTCGGGGAGTAAGTGGTCCGGCAGGCCCGGGGACCGTGTCAGCCTTCGAGTCGGGCGACAGCTTCCCTGGCTTCGGCAACCACGGGCTGGAACTCAGGATCGGCGTAGAGCCAGACCTTCGTAATGAACCGGTAGTCCCGGAGCGCCTGATCGCGTTCTCCGACGCTGTCAGCCACGCGGGCACGCTCCAGGATCCAGACGACACGGGACGCCAACGACCAGTCGTTCGGGAAGCGAGCCATGAGGACGTCGAACGCCTCCCGGTCTCTTCCAAGGGCCCGCAGCAGACGAGCGTGGTAGATCGTCGTATGGTTCGGGTGGTCCCACGCCGGGCGGCGCTCCTCCAGGTGCTGAATGGCTCCCAGCGTATCTCCCCGTACCAGGGCCAGGGCCGCTTCTCCCTGCGTCCTCCAGCCGCCTCGTTCCAGGTAGCGCTCGATCGACGCCGTGTCGCCACGCGAAACCCACCACCACAAGCCGAAGCTCGTTGCCCTCGGGTCAAACTCCTCGCGCTCGAGCCAGCCGCCGAGGGCCGAGTCCGCAACGGCCGGCGCCACAAAACCGAGAATCGCGGCCTCCGGCATCAGCGGCTGCCACCAGGTGTCGTAGTCGGTGCCAGCGAACTCCGCCGATTCTCGCAAATGCCCGCGGTAGGCGAGGACTGCCGCGAGGTTGCGGTCCGCGATCCGGTCGGCCGTCCTCCAGTACCGGGGATCGTGTGCGCGCTCCGACGACTCTCTCACTACACGTATCCCTAGCTCGGTCGAGTCCGCCAACAGCCACAGCTGGAGCCAGGCCTTGAACAGGGTCTCGGGATGCATTGACGCGAGAACGCTGTCGATCTCGACATCCGTGGTCTCCGGATCCAGCACCCGGTCGATCAGGAGAGGAAGTTCCCGCGATGATTCCGGCGGATTCAGCGACAGGTAGCTGCGGGCGTACTCCCGTGCGACCTCGACTCGCCCATCCTCCAGCGCGTACCGCATCGCGAACCGGTATGCCGGGGCATACTCCGGATCCGATTCTATCGCCCGCTCGTACGCGAGGAGGACATCGGGGACGGTGAGATGCCGAATCTGGTCGTAGAAGGTCTCACGCACTCGTCCGAGCATGAACCAGGCTTCCGCGTCCTCGGGATAGTGCCTGGTCATTTCAAGAGCCGTTCGGTAGGCCTTCAAAGCCACATCCTCTGGCGCATCTTCCGGAAGGTGCTCGAGCCCGGCGGCCGCCAGGCCGTTCGCGACTTCAATGAGCAAGCTGTCATGTCGCGACAGTCCTTGATTGAGCGCTCCAGCCCGCAACACGTGCTTCCACCCCTCCTCTTTCTCCCCGAGGTCGATGAACAGGATCGACGTACCGAGTCGGAGATGGGCAAGGGCGAACGCGCTGTCGAGCTCGACGGCCCTCTCGTAATGGGCTCGCGCCTCGTCCCACGCCGTCAGACGGAGTGCTCTTTCTCCATTGAGGAATGCCTTGAGCGCCGGCATCGAGCGGGAACCGATGCTCGTGTGCCGCATGGCGCCAATCCGACGCGTGGCGCTCAGCCCCCGGAGAACCTGCACGGTCAGCGTGTCCACGAGCTGATCCATACGCCCGGGCTCGCCCCGAATCTCCACGTCACTGAGAACCAGCCGTCCCGCGACGTCCACTACGGTGGCGTTGACGCGCACCGAGTCTTCGCCGATTCCCATCAGGCTCCCGAACACTACCACGCCCGCACCGGTGCGACGGCCGGCGATCACCGCAGATTCCACGTCGGCACGCCCGGGCCAGGCACGAACCGCGGTCGTGGGTGACAGGGTCCTGAGCTCACCGGCGTTGTCCAGGCTGCGGGACAGGTAATCGACGATTCCCTCGCTCCACACCTCGTGCCCCGGGTCGTAGACACTGAACGGGGCTATGGCCACCAGATTGGAATCCAGCGGAGGTGCACTGTCTCCTCGCAGGGCGACGAGCGTCGGGATCAACGCCGAGACGGCGAGAAAGCCTGCAACGAGGGCCGCCCGGTGCCACCTGCTTCGCACGGGCTTTTGCCGAATTGGCTCGGGCGGGACCTCCTCGGCGAGCGCCGGGTCAGCGAAGGCCTGGCCAACCACCCGGACAGGAGAGACCGCTGCCGCGTCCACGATTTCGGAAGAGCTCTCACGGCGCGCCCGAATCCTCTCGATGAGCTCGACCGTCTCCGGGGCGGGCTCCGCTCCGTACTCCTCTTCGAGCCACTCAGCGAACTTCTCGTACGCCCGAAGCGCTCCGGCCCTGTCTCCGGCCCGGTCCAGCATCGCCAGTAGACTTCGCAGGCGTACGCCATCGGGCGGAGCGAGCTCGAAAGCGCGGCGCGCCCAGTCCACGGCGGACGGGATGTCGCCGCCGGATTCCTCCGACCCCGATACGGCCCATGCGGCCTGCGCCGCCATCCTGCGAAGACGCGTTCTCTCGATGTCCAGCCAGCGCTCGAACTCGGGAGACGCACCGTCCACGTAGAAGCCGCTGAGCAGGTCTCCGCGATACAGGTCGGAGGCTTCGCGCGGCCGGTCCTCGTCGATCGCCGATTGGAAGGCGCGTGCGTCGCACCAGAACTGATTCGAATCCAGGCCTACTTCTCCGTCACCGCGGCTCTGTATGACGTCCGGTCCGACGGCCTGGCGAAGGAAGTAAAGCGATTTCCTGAGGGCGGCCCGGGCCCTTGCATCGTCCAGCTCGGGCCAGAACAGGCCGAGAATCCGGTCGCGCCGGTGGAAGCCGTGCGGCCGCGCGATCGCCAGATACGCGACAAGCGCCAGCCGCTTGGGCTGGCTCAGGACCCTCGAGATCGGCCGACCGGCCTCGTCGAGAAGCTCGACCGAGCCAAGCGTGTGTAGCCTGACGCTCAAACGCGTCTCCTTTCCCGGATAGTGTTGCCCGATCTGCTGTGAGAGAACGCGCCTCGTGGCCGCGAAGCCGTGTCCCCTCCCGATGTGACACTTGATTCCAAGATAGACAGAGAGTCCGGTTAGTCTAGTTCACTGAAATTCAAAAAACTCGTAAATATATTACTCAGCGCTAGTTACAGAATTGCGGAACGGCTGGGCCACGGCTGGGCCACGCCTCGCATCCAGCTTGGTGTCCGAGGATCGCGGAGATCGCCGTGACCCCTCGCAGACGGCTTTCGATCCGGACGGCCGGCACTCGGGATCAGGCCGACAGACACCACGAATGGAGGGCACCATGCGTACACTCAGGCGAACACTCCTGCTGCTGTTGATCCCCGCTATGGGTATCGGGTGCAGCGACGGCGGCAACGGCGGTGAAGGGCTCACGGATCCGCCTCCGGGCGGCAACGAGACGCCCACCGCCACGATCCAGACCCCTGACCATGAAGCGGTATTCGACGCTGGCGACCCTATCCTCTTCCAGGGGTTCGGCCAAGACGCCGAGGAGGGCACCCTGCCTGGCGGTTCGCTGAACTGGTCATCGGACGTTGACGGCGATTTCGGGAGCGGGAACGCGTTCAACATGTCACAGCTTTCCGAAGGCGATCACGTGATCACGCTTACTGCGGTCGACAGCCAGGGTGCACAGGGAACCTCGAGCGTCTCCCTCACGATCGCACCGGAGATCGTCCTGGACATCACCGGGAGGTGGTTGCTTACCGGGGACGACGGCACCGACCTGACGGCCGATCTCGTTCAGAACGAAACTCTTGTGACCGGGGATTGGACATCGGCAGCCGGCGCGGCGGGGACGGCCAGCCTGAACCTCATCGGCCAGGACCTTCAGGGCCAGATTCAGCGAACCGTCCCGAGCGACGTGTCCTTCGACTTCGAGGCTACGGTAGACGAGACCGGAGCGACTATGGCCGGCTCCTATACCTCGACGAGCTTGGGTGACTTCAATTTCACAGTGAACTTCACGGACAGTATTCAACCGTGACGCCGATTCAATCCGGATCATAAATGGAGGGCTTGAAGTGGGGCCGCTAAGATCGCGGGTGGAGTAACGAGGAGCCCTCCTGCCCATCGGGTTCGCCCGGTGGGTCTCCACCCGCATCTTCTCCCGGTGTGGCGATCAGTCGCTCTCCCGCCTCCCGGTCCTTGCGAGCCAGTTACTCTCCCGGGATAGCTCTTCGTTGCCTACCCCTTGAACACGGGCCAGTATTGAGCGTTGCTTGTGCGGGAACCATTTTCCGGTCATGAAAGCGCTCACGGTATGAAGAAGCTCATCCAGGAGATTCATCGCCGCTCTCTGTGGCAGGTGCTCGGCATCTATGCGGTGGGTGCCTGGGTGGCTCTTCAGGTCGTGGATGTGCTCGGCCAGAATTTCGGGCTTCCCGAGTGGTTCCCGGCGTTCGCGCTGGCCCTTATCGTGATCGGACTTCCGATCGTCCTGGCCACGGCAGTCGTGCAGGAAGGGACCCACGGACCCGAGGCATCCGGCGAACCGGTCGGAGGTAGTCAGGAATCCCCGTCCGCGGCCTCTCCGGTGCAAGGGTCTTCCGGCAGCACGATATTCACATGGAAGAACGCGATCCTCGGCGGAGTGGGAGCCTTCGCGCTATGGGGCGTAGTGGCCGCGGGGTGGATGCTCATCGGACCGGGTGCGGGATCGAGTGACGCCGAGCCGGGATCGGTGGAAGCCACACGCGACCTCAGGTCCGTAGCCGTGCTGCCGTTCGCGACCCGAACGACCTCGGAGGAGGACGAGTACTTCGC
>JAUVPT010000001.1 GCA_030598525.1 Gemmatimonadota bacterium | reverse complement strand
CCTCCGGCTGCTTCAGCGCCGTGGCGGCTACGCCCGTCGCCGCCAGTCCTGGCGCACTCCCTGCCGGTGCCCCACGTGGCGGACCGGGGGCGGATGCCGCTCCGCCCGCCGCCGACGCTCCGCTGCCGGTGCCCGCCAGCTCGCTCGGCCCGCTCATCGAGCTCACCTGCTGAGCGCGAAGAGCGGGACGCATCTCCACCTGAGCCCGGAACACCAGGTTCGAAAGGCTCTTCCGAAGGTCCTGCATGAGGTCTACGAAGGCGGCATAGGCTTCCCTCTTGTACTCGACCAGCGGATCACGCTGTCCGTACGCCCGATATCGGATGGACTCCCGCAAGTGATCCAGGTCGTACAGGTGCCCTTTCCACTTCTCATCGATGACGGAGAGCACGATGAAGCTGAGAATCCGCTCCCAGTTGTCGCCGAAACTGTCGATCTTCTCGTGGTACGCCTCGTGGACGAAGTCGAGGACGGAGTCCATCAGTTCGTCCGTGTCCTTCCACGAGATCTCGGCCGGGGCGAGGCCATCGGTGGGAAGAAACGAGGCCACGAGGAAGTAGTCCAGGAGCATGCGCTCACGCAGCCCGGGAAGATCCCACTCGTCCGCGTGCGAGCCGGGCTCGATCACCGTTTCGACGATCTCGATGACCGATCGCTCGATCATCTCCCAGGCTTCGCCCTTCAGGTCCTCGCCGCCCTCGAGACCGAACAGCCGCAGATCGTAGATGACCTCGCGCTGCTGATTCATCACGTCGTCGTACTCGAGCAACCGCTTGCGGGCGTCGAAGTTCTGGAGCTCGACCCGCCGCTGCGCCCGCTCGATCGACTTCGTCATCCAGGGGTGGGTGATGACCTCCCCTTCCTCGGCACCCAGTCGGTCCATGACCTTCGCCACCCGCTCGGTCCCGAACAGGCGCATCAGGTCGTCTTCCAGGGACAGGAAGAACCGGCTCGATCCCGGGTCTCCCTGGCGGCCGGACCGGCCCCTGAGCTGCCGGTCGATTCGCCTCGACTCGTGCCTTTCGGTGCCCAGGATCTGCAGACCGCACGGCGGATCCACGTAACAGCCGAGGTCTTTCACCTGGTCCTGGCTGAGATCCTCTTCCTCTGTCACCTGACCGAACGCCGGCTCAGCCGAGCGAATCCCACACACCTGACACTTCACCAGGGCCGCGCCGAGCTTAATGTCGGTGCCGCGGCCCGCCATGTTCGTGGCGATCGTGATCGCGCCGGGCTGCCCGGCCTGCGTCACGATTTCCGCCTCACGCTCGTGCTGCTTGGCGTTCAGGACCTGGTGCACCAGCCCGCGCCGCTTGAGCATGCGTGAGACCTTCTCCGAGACGTCCACGCTCGTCGTGCCGACGAGCATCGGCAGGCCGCGCTTGTGCAGCCGCTCGATCTCGTCGAGCAGGGCCGCGAACTTCTCCCTCTTCGTTCGATAGAGCATGTCTTCGTCGTCTATCCGGCGTACCGGCCGGTTGGTGGGAATGACGACGACCTCGAGCCCGTAAATCTCGTGGAACTCGCCCTCTTCCGTCTCCGCCGTACCGGTCATTCCGGACAGCTTGGAGTACATGCGGAAGTAGTTCTGGATCGTGATAGTGGCCAGCGTCTGGGTCTCCCCGCGGACGCTGACGTTCTCCTTGGCCTCGACGGCCTGGTGCAGCCCGTCGCTCCACCGCCGCCCCGTCATCTTGCGACCCGTGAACTCGTCCACGATCACGACTTCGCCGTTCTCGACGACGTATTCCACGTCCTTCTCGTACAGCGAGTGAGCTTTGACCAGCTGGTGGATGATGTGGAGGCGCTCGGACTTCTCGGCGTAGTCTCGCTCGAGGCCCTGGATCTTGTCCCGCTTCTCGTCCGGACCCAGCTTCGCGTCGTCCTCGACCTTCTTCACGGACTCGGAGATGTCGGGAATCACGAAGGCGTCCGGATCGCCCGGGCTCAGGATGTCCTGCCCCCGATCGCTGATCAGGATCGAGTGACCCTTCTCATCCGTCGTGAACAGCAGCATCTCGTCGATCTCGGTCATGGCCTTTTCACGCATGACCCCGGCCTCGGTGCGCTGGACGATCTGCATTACGCCGGTTTCGGCGAGCAGCTTCATGAGGCGGCGGTTCTTCGGCGCCCCGCGCCGCGCCGCCAGAAGGAGCTTACCCGTGTGGAACTCGCTCGCGTCCTCCGCGTCCTCGTCCTCGAGCTTCGCGAGCTCCTTTTCTCCCTGGGCTACCAGCTCGCTCACGATGGCGGTCTGCTTACGAACCAGGCTCGCTACCTGCGCGTTGTACTTCTTGTAGACCTGCTGGTCCTGCGCCTGGCCCACCGGACCGCTGATGATGAGCGGCGTGCGGGCCTCGTCGATCAGGACGGAGTCGACCTCGTCGATGATCGCGTAGTTGTGGGCCCGCTGTACCCGGTCCTCCTGGCGCACGACCATGTTGTCGCGCAGGTAGTCGAAGCCGAACTCGTTGTTGGTCCCATACGTGATGTCGCACCCGTACATACCGCGGCGCACCTCGCTGCCCGGCTGCGTGTCGTCGATGCAGCCGACCGACAGCCCGAGGTAGCTGAAGATCGTACCCATCCACTGGGAATCGCGCCGGGCCAGGTAGTTGTTCACCGTAACCAGGTGAGCGCCCTTGCCGGACAGCGCGTTCAGATACATCGGCAGGGTGGCGACCAGCGTCTTGCCTTCACCCGTGGCCATTTCGGCGATCTTGCCCTGGTGCAGGACGATGCCGCCGATCAGCTGGACGTCGTACGGAACCATGTCCCAGGTCATCTTGTGACCCGTGACTTCGATCTCGCTTCCGAGCAGGCGGCGAGTGGCCTCTCGCACCGTGGCGAAGGCCTCAGGCAGGATCTCGTCGAGGATCGAATCAGTCGCCTCGTTGAACTCGGTCTCCGCACGGCTCATGCGCTCGGAAAGATCCGCCCGCTCCGAGCTGTCCTCGGTGTGCCGTCGATCTTCCTTGAGATCCCGGATTTCGTCCTCGAGCTTCTGCGTCGCCTCCCGGATCCTCTCCCGGAACCGCGTCGTCTGGTCCTTGAGCTCCTCCTCGGAGACCTCCGCCAGACGCTCCTCGTGACGAAGAATGTCATCTACGATGGGCTGCAGCTGCTTCATTTCGCGCTGGAAGCGGGTGCCCACGACCTTCTGTACCATTCCCTTCAGCATGTGCTGCGATCTTCCTTTGTTCGGCCCCGTCCCGTCAGGCGCGCGACTGAGTGCTCCGCGCCGACCACGCCCGCTCGACTTCCGGTCGCAGGCGTTCCGGCACCATGTATCGAATTGACCTGCCCTCCTCCAGCCGGCGTCGGATTCGCGTGCTGGAGAGGTCCACCCTCGTGACTTCGATGACCTCGTGGGGGACGTCCGTCCCCTTCAATTCTTCGCCCGGCCGTGTCATCACGGCGAGGCGCGCCAGGCTCAGTATGCGCTCCGGCTCCCTCCAACCGCGGAAGGACCGGAGTTGATCCGCCCCCACGATCAGGAAGAGCGCTTCCGGATTCAGTTCCTGGTGCGCCCACTCCAGCGTGTCCACGGTCCACGAAGGACCTTCCCGTCGTAGCTCGACGTCGCTCACGTGGATGCGTTCGTCACCCTCGAACGCCCGGCGGACGAGTTCCAACCGCGTGTCCGCGTCCAGGACCGGTTCCCGATGCGGCGGACGGCCGGCCGGCATTACGATCAGTCGATCGAGGTCCAGGCGCTCGAGGGCGTCCTGCGTCACCACCAGGTGCCCGATGTGCGGCGGATCGAACGTACCGCCGAAGATCCCGATCCGTCCCGGCACGTCAGCCCTCGTCTCCGTCTTGCTCCACGAGCTCTTCAGCCTGTGGCGAGTCGGGGTAGAGTTCCAGGAGGCGTTGCCGCACCAGGTCCGCCTCTGCCTGAAAGCCCACGCGAGAGTAGCTGTAGTGCAGCACTAGCAGCGTCGCGGGAACGACATCGGCCTCCGGATACGTCTGCAGGATGTTCTCGAAGTAGATGATGGCCGACTCGTAGAACGTCCTGTCGAAGTAGTACTTCCCGACCCTGAGCTCCTTGGCCGCCATCTTCTGCCTGGCCTGGGCCACCAGGTCGCGCGCCGCTCCCACGAGCGGGCTCCGCGGAAAGAACTCGAGGAGCCGCGTGCACTCCTCCATCGTCTTTTCCGTAAACTCCTGATCGCGTGGCAGATTGGGCGAGACCGCCCAGAATGCTCTACACACCCCGAACTGGGCGTCGTCGGCCAGAGGACTGTTCGGGCGGGAGGTCGCCAGTTGCCGGAACTCGTTGGCCGCCAGCAGCTCCTGGTCGGTCATCAGGTATGACTCGGCAAGAAGAAGGCGGCTGCTGTCCGCGGTGGGATGCAGCGGCTCACGAATCAGGTGATCCCTGAATCCGCGGATCGCGTCGTGGTATTTCTCTCTCTCGAACCGATCCACGGACCAGTCGAATCGAGTGCGTGGCAAGGCGCCCTCGGGGGGCATGGCCGGCGCGCAGGCGGCCGTTACGCCGACGGCCAGCCACGCGCACCACGAGATGCACGTGCCCCACGTAATCGTCAATCCCCTTCGTCTCCCAAATCGTCCCATTATCTCAGATATCCGTACCGGATCTCGCGTATTCTCTCTTCGGCCATGGCCACCAGCGGACCGCTGCGCGCGGGATTCAGCTCCAGCACGGCCAGGAAATCGGCCTCCGCCTCCTGATAGGCGCCCCGCTCAAGGAGCAGTTCCCCTCGCTCGAAATGCGCCCGGTCCAGGAGCGTGCGGGGCACCCCCTGCCCGATCAGGGCGTCCAGGTGAGTCTCCGCCGAACGGTTGCGACCCTGCTGCTGCTCTTCCTCCGCCACCACGAAAAGGCAGTTTCCGTACTGCCACCGGACGCCAGACCGGTCCGTACCGGCCGATCGCCCCCGCGCGAGATAGCTCTCGAAGTAGCCCAGGGCCTCGCGACATCCACCGAGCTCCTGAAAGGTCCGCGCCGTCTCGAGCTCCACCTCCGCCGAAGTCACGTCACCCTCGGCTGCCCCCAGATACAGGGGCAGGGCCCGACCGTAGTCGGACAACCCTGAGTAATGCCGGGCCAGCGAGAGCCTCAGGTCCGGTGGAATGAGGCCGACGCCCATCCGCTCCACCGGTCCCAGGGCCCTGGCCATGTTGTCCGGCGCGCCGCGCTCCAGGGCCACGCGCGCCGCCTGGGAGAGCACCGCCGCCGCCTGGTAGCGGTAGGTCGAGTCCTCGGCCAGCAACCGGCGGATGTATCTGAGAGATGCCTCGACTTCGCCCTTCTCGCCGTACGCGTCACCCAGTCGAAGCAGGACCTCGGGCTCGTCGCCCCGCTGCCTCAGTGCCAGTCGATACTCCGCTATCGCGGCATCGATCTGCCCGGCGCCGTACAGACGATCCCCCCTCTCGACCGCATCGTCCGGGGACCCCCCGCATGCCACCGGAAGGAGGACCAGCGCGGCGACCGCGGCCACACCGCGTACCCGCCTTCTTCCAAACCCGGGATGCGGCACCACCGATGACCTCAGGCCTCGGAGGATGACGCCGAAATCCGCCGGGGAGCCGTCGCCCGTCGGATGACTCCGTATTTCGCGATGCAGTGCAGGGCCCGGAACCCATCCTTCCAGTTGATCTTCTTCCCCTCCGCGTACGTCCGACCGCTGTAGGACACGCCGACTTCGTACACGCGCCAGCCTCCACGGGCGATCTTCGCCGTAATTTCGGGCTCCACTCCGAATCCCCGCTCTTCGATCTCCAGTCCCTCGAGCACTTCCATGCGGAAGCACTTATAGCACGTCTCCATGTCCGTCAGGTTCAGGTTCGTCACCATGTTGGACATCAGAGTGAGGAAACGGTTCCCCACGTAGTGCCAGAAGTAAAGCACCCGGTGGGGCTCACCGCCCAGGAACCGGGACCCGTACACCACGTCCGCCCGATCGTCGAGGATCGGCTCGAGCAGCTTCCGGTACTCGTCCGGGTCGTACTCGAGATCGGCGTCCTGGATGATCACGACACTGCCGCTGGCCGCCGCGAATCCCGTGGCCAGCGCCCTGCCCTTGCCCTGGTTCTGCTCGTGCAGGATAACCCGGTCCACCAGTCCTTCGGTCTCGAGCCGTGCCAGGATCTCACGCGATCGATCGGTCGAGCCGTCGTCCACGCACAGCAGCTCGATCTTGAGGGGCACCTCGCGCACCCGCCGAATGATCGCCTCGAGCGTGTCCTGCTCGTTGTAGACCGGCATTACGACCGACAGCACCTGCCCGCTGGACGGAGTCATCATCATTCCTCGGCTGCCTCCGTGATCACAGGCGGCGGACTCAGCGGATTGCGCTCGTGAAGTGACCGGAAGTACGCGATCGTGTCCGAGAGGCCGTCTTGAAGGGACACGAGAGGCTCCCATCCGAGAATCGTCCGAGCCCGGGTGATGTCCGGCTTCCGAACCTTCGGATCGTCCGTCGGGAGCGGCAGGTACTTCACCCCCGCGTCCGGGTCCAGGACGGCCTGGATCCGCTCGGCAAGCTCGCCGATGGTGTACTCGTCCGGATTGCCGATGTTCACGGGGTCGTGCCCATTCGCGTGGAACAGCCTGAATATCCCCTCAACCTCGTCGGAGACATAGCAGAAGCTGCGCGATTGCGACCCATCACCGTACACCGTCAGCCCCTGCCCCAGCAGGGCCTGCACGATGAAGTTGGATACGACCCGGCCGTCTCCGGGCCGCATGCGCGGCCCATACGTATTGAAGATCCGGACGATACGGGTGTCCACTCCGTGGAATCGGTGATACGCGGAGGTCATCGCCTCGGCGAAACGCTTCGCTTCGTCGTATACGCCCCGCGGACCGATCGGGTTGACGTTGCCCCAGTAGGTCTCCGGCTGCGGGTGAACCAGCGGGTCCCCGTACACCTCCGACGTCGAGGCAAGGAGGAAGCGGGCTCCCTTGGCGAGAGACAGGCCAAGGGCGTTGTGCGTACCCAGACTGCCCACCTTGAGTGTCTGGATGGGCAGCTCCAGGTAGTCCACCGGGCTCGCAGGCGACGCGAAGTGCAGTACGCCGTCGAGATCTCCCTTGACGTCGATGAATTGCGTGACGTCGTGCCGGACGAACTCGAACCGCGGCTCGTCCTCGAGATGGGCGATGTTGTCCAGGCTCCCCGTGATCAGGTTGTCCATACCGATCACGTGGTACCCGTCGGCCAAGAATCTGTCCGTCAGATGTGAGCCCAGGAAGCCCGCCGCACCGGTGATCAGGATTCTCATTGTACCTGCTCTCTCCCGATCGGATAGTACTCGAAGCCCTGGCGCCTCATGCGTGCCGGACTGTACAGATTTCTGCCGTCAAACACGACCGGGGCCACGAGCTCTTTCTTCACACGCTCCCAGTTCGGACGCCGATACTGGAGCCACTCGGTGACCACCACGAGCGCAGCTGCCCCGGACAGCGCAGCGTATTCGTCCGGCGCATACTCGATCCGGTCGCCGAGATACCACTCGCGGGCGACTTCCTCGGCCACCGGATCGTGGGCGCTGACCGTGGCCCCGCCTGCGAGAAGCTCCTCGATCACGGTGACGGAGGCGGCTTCCCGCATGTCGTCCGTCTCGGGTTTGAACGCCAGTCCCCAGACCGCGAACTTCATGCCCGACAGATCGTCTCCGAACCGGTCCCGGATCTTCCTGCCGAGCACCTTCTTCTGACGCTCGTTCGTCTCGTGCACTTCCTTGAGGATCGACAGATCGACGTTCATCTCCTCACCCGTCTGGATGAGCGCCCGTACGTCCTTCGGGAAACAGCTGCCTCCGTAGCCCGCTCCGGCATACAGGAACGACGCCCCGATCCGGGGGTCCGACCCGGCTCCCCGCCGGATCATCGTGATGTCCGCTCCGGTGGCCTCGCACAGCGCGGCGATCTGGTTCATGAAGCTGATGCGGGTCGCCAGCATGGCGTTGGCGGCGTACTTGGTGAGCTCCGCCGAAGCGATGTCCATGAAAATCAAGGGATTGCCGCTTCGGACGAACGGCTCGTACAGCTCCTCCAGGATGGGTCGCGCCTCGTCCGACTCGATCCCGCAGACCACGCGGTCGGGACGCATGAAGTCGTCAATCGCGGCACCTTCCTTGAGAAACTCGGGATTCGAGCAAACGTGAAACTCGCCGTCCGTGTACTTCTCGATCTCCGCGCGCACCTTGGACGCCGTCCCTACGGGAACGGTGCTCTTCGTGATCACGACCTTCTCATCGACGAGGTTCTCCCCCACGACTCGCGCGACGGCCAACACGTGCTGAAGATCGGCCGAGCCGTCTTCGTCCGGGGGCGTTCCCACCGCTATGAACACGACGCGCCCGCTGCGCACGGCCTCGGCCACGTCGGTCGTGAAGCGAATCCGCCCTTCGGCGAGGTTGCGCTGAAGCAAGCGATCCAGGCCCGGCTCATAGATCGGGCTCTGCCCGTCCTTGAGCAGTCCGATCTTTCGCTCATCGATGTCGGCACACACGACCTGGTTTCCTGTCTCTGCCAGGCAGGCTCCGACGACAAGACCCACGTATCCGCTTCCTACGACGGTGACGTTCATTTCTCCCTCACTCAGACCACTGTGCTTGTTTGTTCCGTTCTTTCGAACCGGCTTCTCAACCAGCGGTACGTCTCGCGAACCGATTCCTCCACATCGCGCATCGGGACCCAGCCGGTGTCATCCCGTATGCGGGTGATGTCTCCAGCCACGACGGCCAGTTCCTCCCGGCGCACTCGGCTCGGGACTACCTCAATCTCTACCTCGATGCCCGCCTCGTCTATGATCCAGTCGAGGATCGTTTCGATTCGGATCGTATGCCCGCTCGCGACGTTGTAAGCCGCCCCGGGCGTGTCCAGTTCCATCAGGAGACGAAGGGCGCGCACGCCGTCGCGAACGTCCGTGAAATCGCGCTCCACATCCAGGTTGCCGACCTTGACGAAAGGCTCGACCTCACCGAGCGCCATCCGGGCAACCTGTATGGCGAACTCGGGCACGACAAAGGGTGGCTCCTGGCCCGGGCCGACGAGATTGAATCCGCGGACGACCAGCATCCGCAGGCCGTGAGCACGTCGATATGTATGCGCGGCGAGCTCCTGGCCCGCCTTGGACAAACCGTAGGCCGACACTGGCCTGAGGGACATTTCCTCAGACAGCGGCACGCCGTCCCGGGCCGCGTCTCCATAGGCGTCACACGAACCCATGACGAGGATTCGCGGGTCGAACTCGGACTCGATCTCGCGAACCGAGACGACGGCCTCGCAGAGGTTGACCGTGCCACCGACATTGATGTGAACCGCATCGGACGCGAATTCGCGCGCCAGGGCGCCGGATGCGAAACCCGCCAGGTGATATATGTGGTCCGGCATGGCAGCGGCCACGAGTCGCACGAGGGCGTCACGGTCCCTGACGTCGGCCGCTTTCCAGTCCACGGATGCGATCTGCTCGGAAGTGAGAGTCGAACGGCCAGGAGGTAGATCCAGGGCGGAGGCGGCCACGCTGAAGCCATGATCCAACAGCTCAGCAATGAGGTGTTGCCCCACGAAACCGTCGGCTCCGGTGACCAGTGCTTTCATCCGCGCCACGCTCCAGTGGTACGGCATCGGCCGTGATCCGACCCCCGACCGGGTGCCGGGCCGCGCCCGGCGGACCGGGGGTCCGACATGACAAGAAGGCCCCACCGTCTGGCGGAGCCTTCTCGGGTCGTCTCAGCTCGACGCGATGGAAGGGAAGTCGACTCTCGCCGACGCCTCAGGGTGCCTTGCGGATCTTGCCCGCCTTCAGGCAACGGGTACAGACCCGAACGCGAACCGCCCGCCCGTCCTCCAGGATGCGCACGCGTTGCAGATTCGGCATGAAGCGCCGTTTCCGCTTGTTGTTCGCGTTGCTCACGGTGTTGCCGGTAGCCGGCCCTTTATTACATACGTAACAGAAGTTTGCCATCTCAAACACACATCAGTTGAACGAGAGCGAGTCCGCCATGATAAAGCTCGGGCTCATCGGGATCGCGCTCGAGTTTGCCTGGTCTACGGCGTCCTGGTTCACCCATACCGATCGTATCGAATCGTTGAGCGTGAACACATGGCCGTACAGGGTCACCATGTCACCACCATATACCTGCGTGTCCATCTGAATCAGGTCGGACGAAAGCAGCACGGGATACGTCACCGCGCTGTCCAGTTGCAGGGAGAACGCCCCGCGTCCCAGTCGCTGCGCGACCGCGACCGACCGGAGGTAACCCGTCTCGCCGACCGCGGACGCAGGCTCGGCTGCGAGAACCGCGGCGTCGAGATCCACTGGCACGGACTCCGTTACTTCCTCGAGTACCGGTGCCACCTCGGTGTCCAGAGAGCCCGCCTTCCGGTCCAGCCACCACATGAAACCGACGACGGCCAGCACTGCGACGACCATCAGTATCGTCGAAGTCCCGCGAAGCATCGGTGCCTGCCTTTCCCGACCTGAGGTCGGCTCTAGTTCGCCATCTCGGTAAGCTCGATAATGGCCATTTCGGCACCATCACCCTTGCGAGCTCCGAGTTTCACGATCCGGGTGTATCCACCCGGCCGCTCCCGGAATCGCGGCCCCACCTCATCAAACAACTTGTGGAGCACCGCCCGGTCCGCAATGTGCCGACGCACCCGGCGCCGGCTGTGCACGTCGTCCGTGCCTCCAAGCGTAATCAGCTTTTCGACGAAGGGACGAAGTTCGCGTGCTTTTGCCTCCGTGGTACGAATACGCTCGTGCTGGATCAGGCTTGTGGCCATGTTCCTGAGCGTCGCAGTCCGATGGCTCGAGGTGCGGCTTAGTGACCGCCCCTTATTCCTATGCCTCATCTCCGCCCTCGCCTCCAGCGGTCGAAAGCTCCGCCTCCTCGACGATCCATAGATCACCCACGTCGTCACGCTCGATGGCCATCCCGAACCGGAGACCGTTGAGCGCCAGGACTTCGGCAATCTCTTCCAGCGACTTTTCACCGAACGAAGGCACGGCAAGGATGTCGTCGCGCGACCGGACGACGATGTCCAGAAGCGTGTGAATATCGGCCTTATCCAGGTTGTTCCTGGACCGGATCGAGATGCCGTCAAACGAATCCAGCGGCGACTCGAGAAGCGCTGTCATCCCCCCGTCCACGGCGCTGCGGCCGTCCCGGCCAGCCATCTCCGGCGCGGAACTACCGTTCCCGGATCCGAACCCGGTCAGATACTGCAGGTGCAGCCTGGCAATCTCTGCAGCGTAGGCGATCGCATCACCGGGGTTCAGTGAGCCGTTCGTCTCGACCTGGACCGTCAGCCGGTCAAAGTCCGTCCGCTGGCCGACACGCGTTTCCTCGACCAGGAAGTTCGCCCGGATGACCGGATTGTAGACCGAGTCGATTCGGATCAGGTCCACCGGCGCGTCCTCTGGACGCTCGTGCTGCACGGCCACCACGAACCCGCGACCCCGGTCAACCCAGAAGTCCAGGTTGAGCGGACGGCCATCCGGCAGGTCGTCCTGGAGCGTGAACAGCGTCTCGTCAGAGTTGACGATGGTGACGCCCGACACGCTGCCGATCATCGAGGCCGTGACCGATCCCGCCTTCGACACGGCCAGCTCCAGCTTCGCCTCATCGACGCCCGGGTCGAGCACGATGACGAGCTTCTTGAGCTTCTGGATCACCTGGTGGATGTCCTCCACCACACCCGGAATCGTCTGGTGCTCGTGCTGAACGCCGTCTGCCCGAAACGCCCAGATGGCGCAGCCCGGAAGCGACGACAGCAGCACCCGACGAATTGAGTTTCCAACCGTGTGGCCGAATCCTCGCTCCAACGGCTGCAGTACGTATTCCGCTCGCCGGCCGTCATCTGAAAGACCCTGTTCCTCGACGGTACCCGGCAGCACGAGTCCTGTAAGATCTAGCCCTGCTGACATGTGCGTTTCGCCTCTATTACTTGCTGTACAGCTCGACGATCAACTGCTCCTGAACGGCGAGCGGGATGTCCGCTCGGCTAGGCTGTTCGAGCATGCGGCCCGTGTAGTTGTCGTAGTCGACACCCAGCCAGCTGAGCTGATCCTTGCCCTTCTTGTCCTCCAGAGCCTCACGCACGACCGGCATGTCTTGCGCGGCCGGAGCGATCGAGATTTCCTGCCCCGGAGACACCTGGAAGCTCGGAATGTCCACCGCAGCGCCGTCGACGCGAACGTGACGATGCCGGACGAGCTGCCGTGCCGCCTTTCGGGACGGCGCGAACCCGAGCCGGTAGACGATGTTGTCCAAGCGGGCCTCGAGCGAGATCAACAGGTTCTCACCCGTCATTCCCTTTACCCGGGCCGCCTTCGTGAACAGCGTGCGGAACTGTTTCTCGCCGACCCCGTAGATGCGCTTGACCTTCTGCTTCTCGCGCAGCTGCGTAGCGTACTCGGACGAACGCCTGCGCCGCCTTCCGGTGCCATGCTGGCCCGGAGGATACGCCTTACGCTCGAGGGCGCACTTCTCAGTGAAGCAGCGCTTGCCCTTTAGAAACAGCTTCTCGTTTTCCCTCCGGCAGAGCCTGCACACCGGACCCGTATAACGTGCCATCTGGCTTCCTTACCGTGTCGCCTGCGTGTTCCTGACTGCCCGCCTCAAACCCGACGCTTCTTGGGCGGACGGCATCCGTTGTGTGGAAGCGGCGTGACGTCCCGGATCGACCGGATCGTCAGGCCCGCACCCTGCAGGGCCTGAATCGCGGATTCGCGACCCGACCCCGGACCCTGTACTCGAACGTGCAGCCGCTTCATGCCCATCGAGGCGGCCTCTCGTCCTACGGTCTCGGCCGCAATCGTGGCGGCAAACGGCGTGGACTTCTTCGAACCCTTGAATCCAGCCTTCCCTGCGCTGGCCCAGGCCACGGTCCCGCCGTTGAGCTCCGTGATCGTGATGATCGTATTGTTGAAGGTCGCCTTGATGTGGGCAACGCCCTCCGCGTCTACCTGACGCTTACGTCTCGTGCCTTTAGGCTTGGCCATGCATCGTCCCTATTTCTTCGAAGGCGCCTTTTTCTTGCCGGCCACCGCGCGTCGCGGACCCTTTCGGGTGCGCGCGTTCGTGTGCGTCCGCTGCCCTCTGACCGGAAGACCGCGGCGGTGCCGCACACCCCGATAGCAGCCGATGTCCATGAGACGCTTGATGTTCATGGACGTTTCCGTGCGAAGCGCACCTTCCACCTTGTAGCGGGCCTCGATGACCCGTCGGAGCTTGTTGACGTCCTCGTCCGTGAGGTCACGCACCCGGGTATCCGGATCCATGGCCGTTTCGGCCAGGATCGCCTGCGATGTCGAGCGACCAATCCCGTAGATGTACGTCAGGGCGATCTCGACCCGCTTTTCCCGGGGGAGGTCAACGCCGGCTATTCTTGCCATTTACCACCCGTTCAGATTGTCGGTCCGCGGGGCCAGGCGGCCTGCCAGACCGAACGTCTTCTATCCTTGCCGCTGCTTATGCTTCGGATCACGGCTGCAGATCACCCGCACCACTCCACGGCGCCGAACAATCTTGCAGTGTTCGCAGATCCGCTTAACGCTGGAACGCACCTTCATAACGCAATCCGTCCTTTTCAACCGTTCACGAGACAGCTGTTAAAGATAACGGCTCCGTGCCCGTGAATCAACGACTCTACTTGAACCGGTAAGTGATACGCCCCTTCGTCAGATCATAGGGCGACATCTCCACCGTGACCTTGTCTCCCGGGAGGATCCGGATGTAATTCATGCGGATCTTTCCCGACACGTGGCATATGATCTCGTGTTCGTTTTCGAGCCTGACCCTGAACATGGCGTTCGGCAGTGCTTCAATTACGTCGCCGGACATCTGGATCGGTTCCTCTTTCGCCAAACTACTCCTCCTTCAAACCCGGGTCGCCGGATCGCCGGGTGAGGATCCTGGGACCCTCCCGCGTCACGGCAACCGTGTGCTCGAAATGCGCCGACAGACTTCCGTCGGCCGTTACGACCGTCCATCCGTCCGCCATCGTCCGGATGTGACGGCGGCCTACGTTCACCATCGGCTCGATGGCGATGACGAGGCCTTCTTCGAGTTTCGCCCCCTGCCCCCTGCGCCCGAAGTTGGGCACATGCGGCTCCTCATGCGGAGCGAACCCGACCCCGTGACCCACCAGCTCACGGATCACACTGTATCCCGCATCCTCCACGACCGTCTGGATCGCCGCGCCTACATCGCCCAGTGTCGATCCTGCCGCAGCCTGCTGGACTCCGACGTCCAGCGAGGCCTGCGTGACAGCGAGCAGTCGTCGCACTTCCTCCGACGGCTGCCCCACCGGCACGGTCACCGCTGCGTCCGCGAACATCTGGTCCAGGACCACCCCGACATCCACGCCGAGCAGGTCCCCTTCCTCGAGGCGCCTGTCGGGCGCCGGAATGCCATGCACTACCTCGTCGTTGAGGCTCGTGCACAGCGCGGCCGGAAATCCGTACAGCCCCTTGAAGGCCGGTGCGGCGCCTTCGTAATCGCGAATGTAGCCCTCAGCCGCCGAGTCGAGATCCTCGGTGCTCACACCGGGCTCAGCGCGCTCGCCCACCAGGGCCAACACCCCCGCGACGATCTCGCCGGCTCGTCCGATCGCATCGATCTCGTCGGCCGTCTTCAAACGCATCACAGCGAGAGACAATCCAGGATGTATGCCTGAATCTCGTCGATGTCGCCGACTCCCATAACCGACACGATCCGCACACCCGAATTCGCGTACCAGTCCAGGAGCGGCTGCTTCTTCGCCCCATAGACCTCGAGCCTGCGCTTGATCGTTTCCAGCAAGTCGTCCTTGCGCCCCCGGGTCGACAGGCGCTTCATGATCTCTTCATCGGGGACGGACATATCCACGATCGCGTCCAGCTGTTGGCCCCTGTCCGACAGAAGTCTACTCAGCCCCTCTGCCTGCGCCACGGTCCGGGGGAAGCCGTCCAGAAGGAATCCCGGCTCCGAGTCTTCGTGCTCCAGGGCCTCGCCCACGATCCCCAGGATCACGTCGTCGGGAACCAGCTCGCCGGCGTGCATATTCCGCTTCGCCTCGAGCCCCATCGGCGTACCTTCGCGGAGCGCCTGCCTGAGGATGTCTCCCGTCGAGTACCGGGGTATCCCCAACCTTCGCGCCAGGAGTTCCCCCTGGGTGCCTTTGCCGGCCCCCGGGGGACCCATTATTAAGAGCCTCACGGCCCGATCTCCTCGTCCGGGTCCGTCACATGTATTTCTGACGGCCTCTGTACTTGACCCGACCCTTCTTCATGAATCCTTCGTACTGCCGGAGCAGCAGGTGCTGCTGCATCTGCTGAACCGTGTCCAGCCCCACACCGACCACGATCAGTAGCGAGGTGCCGCCGAAGAAGAATGTCTGGATATCGAATGCCGCGAAGATCCAGAACGGGAGGATCGCGATCACGGCCAGGTAGATCGACCCTGGAAGGGTGACTCGTGTCAGGACACGATCGATATATTCCGCCGTCTGCGCTCCCGGCTTCACACCTGGAATGAAACCACCCTGCTTCTTCAGGTTCTCGGCCAGGTCAACCGGGTTGAAGATGATCGCCGTGTACACGTAGGTGAACACGATGATCAGCGCGGCATACGTCACGTAGTACCACATGGAACCCGGCGCGAAGATCTGGCTCAAGTCGTACAGGAAGCCGGATGCGCCCTGCCCGCCCGTAAACGAGTACAGGGTGCCGGGCACGATGATGATGGCCTGCGCGAAGATGATCGGCATCACTCCGGCGCTGTTGATGCGGATGGGGATGAACGATTTCTGCCCCTCCCGCACGCGCCCACGACCCACCACCTTACGCGGAATCTGGACCGGGATCCGGCGCGCCGCCATGGTGAGCGCGACGACTGCAGCCGTGATCAGAACCAGCACGGCGAGGAGTGCGATCAGCTTGAACAGGCTGATCCCACCGGCCCGAAGAAGCTCGAGCGTGTTGAACACGGCCGCCGGGAATCCCTGGATGATCGAGAAGAAGATCAGCAGCGACATCCCGTTCCCGATGCCCCGTTCGGTGATCTGCTCGCCGAGCCACATGACGAAGACACCACCTGCGGTAAGCAGGAGAACCGTCTCGATTCGGAAGGCCCAACCGGGAAACACTACGACACCCGGCTGCGACTCGAGGAAGATCGAGTAGCCGTACGCCTGCATGATGCACAGGAAGACCGTGGAATAGCGCGTCCACTGCGTCAGCTTCCGCCGCCCGTCCTCGCCCTCCTTCTGCAACTTCTCGATCGTCGGGAAGGTCGACCCGAGTACCTGGAAGATGATGCTGGCCGAGATGTACGGCATGATTCCAAGAGCGAAGACCGTCGCCCGCTGCAGCGCTCCACCCGTGAACAGATCGTAGATCCCGAACAGGGTTCCCTGGAACTGGCCGGCCATCTGCTGGAGAGCCAGCACGTTGACGCCGGCCGTCGGAATGTGCGAGCCAAGCCGGTAGATGGCCAGGCACAACAGCGTAAAGAGGATCTTGCTCTTCAGCTCCGGAATCTTGAAGATATTCTGGGCGGCCTGGAGCGCTTGAGTTCGTTCGTTCGCCATGTCAGCTGATCAGGTCCACGGTTCCGCCGTCCGCTTCGATCTTCTCGCGGGCCGTTGCACTGAATGCGTGTGCGCGAACGGTCATCGCACGCCCGGTCGATCCAACACCGAGGATCTTGACGGGCTTGGTGAGTGACGCGATGAGGCCGTGCGCTTTGAGCTCTTCGGGCCCGAAGGCCTTACCCTCGAGGTTCGCGATCAAGCCGAGGTTGACGACCTGGTACTCCCGCCGGTTGATCGGCTTGAAGCCCCGCTTCGGCACACGCCGATACAGCGGCATCTGGCCGCCCTCGAACCACGCCGGGATCGAGGCGCCGGAACGTGACTTCTGTCCCTTGTGGCCCCTTCCTGACGTCTTTCCGTGACCCGAACCGTGGCCCCTACCGACCCTCTTCCGCTTGCCGCGGGAGCCGGGCGTCGGGCTCAGGTTGTCCAGGCCGATTCGCTTGTTGTCTGCCATGGGTCTAGTCGACCTCCTCGACTTCCACCAGGTGCGCGACGACCCTGATCATTCCGCGAATGGCAGGGTTGTCTTCTTTGATGACCTCCGCCTGGTGATGGCGGAGCCCCAATGCCTCGAGCGTCGCGCGCTGCTTCCGCATCGCGTTGCTGCCGCTGCGCACCTGCTTGATCCGGATGTTGTTAGCCACGCATTGCCTCCCGGATCACCTCGACGTCCACGCCGCGCTCGCGCGCCACCGCCTCGGGAGTCATGAGACTCTGGAGGCCGTTCATCGTGGCCGCAACCACGTTGAGCGGATTGTTCGAGCCGAGGCTCTTGGTGAGGATGTCCTGGACACCGGCACAATCGAGCACGGCCCGCACCGGTCCACCGGCGATCACGCCCGTACCCGGCGAGGCGGGCTTCAGGAGCACCCGCCCGGCGCCGTGCCGCCCGATCATCTCGTGCGGAATCGTACCGCCGAGGATCGGGACCTCGACCATCGCCTTGCGGGCCTGCTCGAGCCCCTTTCGGATGGCCTCAGCCACTTCGTTGGCCTTGCCGAGCGACGTGCCGACCTTACCCTGGCCGTCGCCGACGGCCACCAGAGCGGTGAAGGAGAACCGGCGGCCACCCTTGACCACCTTCGAGACCCGGTTGATATGGATCACGTTCTCCTTGAGGTTGTCTCCCTCGTCCCGCCGATCCCGTCTGCGACCTTGCTTCTTCGCCATTCCCTGAGCTTCTCCGAATCCTGCGGCGCCCCCCCCGCGTCTTTCGCGTGAGATCCGCCGTCAAGTGATTTCGCTTAGAATTTCAGCCCGCCGGCCCTCGCCCCATCGGCGAACGCCTTCACGCGACCCTGATAACGATAGCCGCCGCGGTCGAACACGATGCTCTCGATGCCGCCCGCCTTCGCCTTCTCGGCCAGCGCCCTGCCCGCCGTGTAGCTGGCGGCCATCTTGCCCGAGAGATCTTCCACCTCGGCCGTCTTCTCGATTGCCAGCGTGGAGATGCCCAACAGGGTGGCTCCGCGGTCGTCGTCGACCAGCTGACCTTCGATGTTCTTCAAGCTCCGGAAGACCACCAGGCGCGGCCGCTCGGCCGTGCCTCGGACCTTCTTCAGAACTCTCTTGTGCCTCGTGGCGCGACGCCGCCGCCGCTCCGCCGAATTGTTCAGTGCCATCTCCTGCTCCTTCGGCCGTCCGCCCGATGATGGATCATGGGTGTCCGGCGCACGAGATCGTTGTCTATCAGGTGCCTACGGCCGTGGCCTTGCCGGCCTTTCGCCGCACGTGCTCACCGCTATAGCGAATGCCCTTGCCCTTGTAAGGTTCGGGCGGCCGAATCCTGCGAATCCGCGCCGCGACTTCGCCCACGGCCTGCTTGTCAATACCTCTAACGTGAACCAGGGTCGGCCTCTCCACCGCCAGCTCCACGCCAGCCGGTGCCTCGAACATCACCGGGTTGCTGTAGCCCACGGAGAACTCTACGGCCGAGCCCTTCTGCAGGGCCCGGTACCCGACACCGTGGATCTCGAGCGACCGCTCGAAGCCCTGGTGTACTCCCTGGACCATGTTGGCCACAAGGCTGCGCGTGAGGCCGTGCAGGGCCCTGTGCCGGGCCTGGTCCGTGGGACGGGTGACCGTGATTACTCCGTCCGTCAACTCGATGGTCATATCCGCATCGAAACGTCCGCTGAGCTCGCCCTTCGGGCCCTTTACGCTCACGCTGGACCCCTCGATGGACACGTCCACGCCCTGGGGGACGACGATCGGCTGTCTTCCGACTCTCGACATCTGTCTCGCGCTCTACTGTCTGGCGTCCCGCGCATGCAGGACGACTGTTCCTTGCGCCCGGTCCTAGTAGACCGTGGCGATGACTTCTCCACCGACGCGCTGCTGCCGGGCCTGCCGGTCCGTCATCAACCCCTTGGAGGTCGACAGGATCGCCATGCCCATGCCAGAACGCACCTTGGGCATCCCCTGGGCGCCGACGTACCGTCGGAGTCCCGGCCGGGAGATCCGCCTCAGTGAGCGGATGACCGGCTTCTCGTCCTCGGTGTACTTCAGATAGACCCGCAATACCCCGTGAGCCCCGTCGTCCAGGACCTTGTAGCCGTGAACGAAGTGGTTCTCGGTCAGGATACGCGCGATCTCTACCTTGAGCTTCGCAACCGGCATGTCGACGCGACGGTGACCCGCCCGGTTCGCGTTGCGAACCCGCGTCAGCATATCGGCAATGGGATCATTCATGCTCATGTCTTACCAACTCGCCTTTCGCACGCCCGGGATCTCTCCCCTGAGCGCCATCTGCCGGAAGCAGATCCTGCACAGGCCAAACTTCCGCATGTAGGCCCGTGACCGTCCGCACCGCTGACACCGCCGGATCGTCCGTGCGCTGTACTTCGGCTTGCGCTTCGCTTTCGCTATCAGGGACTTCTTAGCCATTACTCTCTCCGACCTGCGTTAAACCACTACCGGGGTCTCGCCACGGAAGGGCATGCCCATTTCCCGCAGCAGCACCAGTGCTTCGTCATCTCGATCCGTCGTGGTCACGATCGTGATGTCCATCCCGTGTACTCGGACGATCTCATCGTAATCCACCTCCGGGAACACCATCTGCTCTCGGATCCCGACGGTATAGTTGCCGCGACCGTCGAAGGCGCGACTGTTGAACCCGCGGAAGTCACGGATTCGGGGAACGGCCGTGCTGATGAACCGGTCCAGAAACTCGTACATCCGGGATCCGCGAAGCGTCACCTTCACACCCACGGGCATCCCCTCCCGAAGGTTGAAGTTCGAGATCGAGTGCCGGGCCCGAGTGACCACGGGCTTCTGCCCGCTGATCCGCGCCAGCTCCGCTACCACCGAATCGAGGAGCTTCGCGTTGTCCTTCGCTTCTCCGAGACCGCAATTGATCACGATCTTCTCGACCCGGGGGACCTCCATCGAGTTATCGAACCCGAAGGATTCCTGGAGCCTCGAGATCACCTGCTTATCGTAATGCTGTCTCAGCCTTGGCTGCTGCTTCATGCCGACGTCACTCACATCCTGCGTCCCGGGGCCTTACGGCCTCGGAATCGGGTTGCCGCTCTTGGTCGAGATCCTCTCCTTCGTTCCGTCCGCGTCGATCCGGTTCCGATATCGGGTCGGGTCGTCGCTCGACGGATCGATGAGCATGACGTTGGAGACGTGAATCGGCGCCTCGAACGTGATGATCCCACCTTCCGGATTCGCCTGCGTGGGGGCCTGGTGGCGCTTGCGCATGCTCACACCTTCCACCACGATCTGTTGCTTCGAGGGAATCGCGCGAAGCACCTGCCCGCGCGCGCCCTTGTCGTTGCCCGAGATTACCTGGACCTGATCGCCCCGGCGCACGTGCAGCTTGTTTCTCTTCCTCATGTCGGGCTCCTCAGATCACTTCGGGGGCGAGTGAGACGATCTTCATGAACTTCTTCTCCCTCAGCTCCCTGGCCACTGGACCAAAGATCCGGGTGGCTCGCGGCTCGCCAGCATCATTGATGATCACGGCCGCATTCTCATCGAACCGGATGTACGATCCGTCCTTGCGCCGGCTCTCCTTGGCAACGCGGACCACCACGGCCCGCGCCACTTCGCCCTTCTTCACGGTCCCGCCCGGGATCGCGTCCTTGATCGTGACGACCACGACGTCCCCGAGCCCGGCATACCTGCGCCCCGAGCCACCGAGGACCCGAATGCACCTGGCGCGACGTGCGCCTGAATTGTCCGCGATCCGGAGATCGGTCTCCTGCTGGATCATCTCCTCAGCCCTCCTGGACCGGACGCTCGAGGAGTTCTACGACCCGCCAGCGCTTCCGCTTGGACAGAGGCCGCGTTTCCTCGATGACGACCAGGTCGCCTGAGCGAAACTCGTTTCTCTCATCGTGCGCGTGGTACTTCTTCCGCTTCGTAACCCGTTTCCCATACAGCGGGTGAGCGAACTGGCGCTCCACCGAGACCACAACGGTCTTGTCCGTGGCATCGCTCACCACTCGGCCCTGTCGAACCTTGCGGCTGCGCGCGGTCTGCGTCGAATCCTCAAGCATCGTTATCTCCTGCGGCCCGCAGCTCCCGCTCGTGCCGGATCGTCTTCATTCTCGCGACATCCCGACGAAGCTCCTTCAGGAGTCCCGGGTTCTCGAGCTCCTCGTACGCGGCGCGGAAACGGAGCTTGAAGAGCTCGTCGCGCGCCCGCTCGATTTCGATGTCGATTTCGTCCTCGGTCAATTCCCGAATGTCCTTCGCTTCCATCGCTCTTACTCCTCCCGAACCAGGAACCTGGTCTTCACCGGAAGCTTCGCGGCAGCCAGGTCCATGGCTCGCCGGGCGATGGTCTCGTCCACGCCCTCCAGCTCGAACAGCACACGACCCGGCTTGACGGGGGCCACCCACCCCTCGGGGTTGCCCTTACCCTTGCCCATCCGGGTCTCAGCCGGCTTGGACGTGATCGGCTTGTCGGGGAAGACCCGAATCCAGACCTTTCCGCCACGCTTGATGTGCCGGGTCATCGCCACACGGGCCGCCTCGATCTGGCGGTTCGTGATCCACCCCGCATCCAGCGTCTGCAGACCGTAGTCTCCGAACGCCACCGTGTTGCCACGCGTGGCGTTGCCACGGATCCTCCCCTTTTGCTGCTTGCGGTACTTTACGCGTTTTGGTTGAAGCATCGTCCCGTCTCGTTACTTGGCGCCGCCGGCCGTGTAGGTCTGACCCCGCCGGTCATCTTTGACCTCTCCGCGGTAGATCCAGACCTTCACACCGATCGTGCCGTACGTGGTCTTGGCCATGCGCTCGGCGTAGTCGATGTCCGCGCGCATGGTGTGCAGCGGCACGCGGCCCTCGTGATAACCCTCGGTCCGCGCGATTTCCGCGCCTCCCAGCCTTCCGCCACACTGCACCTTCACGCCCTCGGCGCCAGCGCGCGTCGCTGCCTGCATCGCACGCTTCATCGCACGCCGGAAACCGATGCGCTGCTGCAGCTGATGAGCGATGCTGTTCGCCACCAGCTGGGCGTTGACTTCCGGTCGCTTGATCTCCTCGACGTTGATCGAGACCTCGGAGTCCGTGAGCAGCGCAAGCTCATCGCGCAGCTTGTCCACCTCGGCTCCTCGCTTGCCGATCACGACGCCGGGTCGACCCGTATGGATCGTCACGACGATCTTCGTCGGCTTGCGCTCGATCTCGATGTCGGCCACAGCCGCGTGATCCAACCGCGCGTGCAGGTACTTGCGCAGCTTCTCATCTTCGGCGAGAAGGGCAGGGAAATCCCTCCCATTCGCATACCAGCGCGACTTCCAGGGCTTAACGAGCCCCAGCCTGAAGCCGTACGGATGTGTCTTCTGGCCCACAGTTACTCCTTTGTGTCCACGACGACGGTGACGTGACTCATGCGCTTGCGAAGTGGGGAGGCACGACCCATGGCCCCGGCCCGGTAACGGCGGAGCGTCGGCCCCTCGTTCACGTAGGCTTCCTTGACGTAGAGGTCGTCCACATCCAGCACCTCGCCCTGCTGATCGGCCTTGTCGACTGCGTTCGCGACGGCGGACCGCAGCGCCTTGTCGATCGGCTCTGCCGCACCCTTCTTCGAGAACTGTAGAATCGAATAGGCGTCGTTCACGTCGGCGTTGCGGATCTGGTTGATGACCAGCCGCATCTTCCTGGCCGACATCCTGATTCTCTTCGAAACTGCTCGCGCTTCCATCTCGCTATCCCCTGGCTTCCGTTACCCGGCCCTACAGACGGGCCCGCTTGTCGGCGAGCTTGCCGCCGTGACCACGGAACATGCGGGTGGGGGAAAACTCGCCGAGCTTGTGCCCCACCATGTTCTCGGTGATGTAGACCGGGATGAACTTGTTGCCGTTGTGCACGGCGACCGTGTGGCCGACAAACTCCGGGCTGATCGTGGAAGCCCGGGCCCACGTCTTCGTGACGCGCTTCTCCCCGGACCTGTTCATCGCCTCGATCCGTCCGAGCAGACGCTCGTCGATATACGGTCCCTTCTTGACACTTCGAGCCATTCTCTTCTCCCCAGGTCCGCGTTACTTCGTGGCTTTGCCGCGCTTGCGACCGCGGACGATGTACTGGTTGCTGGCCTTCTTCCTCTTCCTGGTCTTACGCCCCTCGGCCTTGCCCCAGGGCGAGACCGGCGGACGACCGCCCGATGCCCGACCCTCACCACCACCCAGCGGGTGATCGTGCGGGTTCATCGCGACGCCGCGTACCTTCGGCCTCTTTCCGAGCCACCGCGAACGACCCGCTTTCCCCGATCGGATCAACTCGTGATCCACGTTGCCGACCTGGCCGATCGTGGCGAAGCACTCGCCGCGGACCATGCGCACCTCGGTACTGGGCAGGCGGAGGGTGACCATGTCGCCCTCTTTCGCGATCAACTGCACGGAAGCCCCGGCCGAACGGGCCAGCTGGGCTCCCTTGCCGGGCTTGATCTCGATGGCGTGGATCATCGTGCCGAGCGGGATCTCGATCAGCGGCAGGCAGTTGCCGAGCCGCGGCTCTGAACCGGGGCCGGACACGATAGTGTCTCCCTGCTGCATGCCCCGCGCGTGCAGGATGTACCTTTTCTCTCCGTCCGCGTAGTGGATCAGGGCAATTCGAGCCGACCGGTTCGGGTCGTATTCGATTTCCGCGATCCGACCCGGGATCCCGTGCTTCTCGCGACGGAAGTCCATGCGGCGGTAGCGGCGCTTGTGCCCCCCACCCCTGCGACGGCTCGTAATCCGCCCGTGGTGGTTCCGCCCGGACTTCTTGGTCAGCCCCTCGGTCAGCGACTTCTCGGGCTCCGAGCGCGTCACCTCCTCGAACGTGGAGACGGAGCGGAACCGAGAGCTCGCCGTGACGGGCCTGAATTTCTTGAGCGCCATGCTATACTCCCTCGAACACGTCGATCACTTCGCCTTCGGCGAGCGTGACGATGGCCTTCTTCCAGTCGGAACGCTTGCCCACCGAACGACCGACGCGGCGGTCCTTGCCCAGGATGTTCATGGTATTCACAGAGGCCACGTGGACCTCGAACATCTTCTCGACAGCCTGCTTGATCTCGATCTTCGTCGCACCGCGTGAAACCTGGAACACGAACTGGGGCTGGATCTGGCCCTCTTTGTCCTGGTGCCGCTTACGGATGCGTCCCGGGTTGAACTGGAGCCGGGACGACTCCTCCGTGATGACGGGCCGGATCAGGATCTCGCGTGGCAAGCGGCTCATGATGCCTCCTCGTCTTCCGCGGCCTCTCCATCGTCGCCGCTGAAGGCGGACTCTTCCACGATCACCACATCGGACCACAGGATGTCGTAGGCCGAGGCCTCACCCCACGGCCGAACCTCGACGCCCGGAAGATTCCGTGCGGAGAGGTAGACGTCGTTCTTTACGCCGTCCGTCAGGATCAGCACGTTGCCAGCGTCCAGCTCGAGCGCCTCAAAAAGCGCGACGAGCGCCCGTGTGCTCGGAGCCTCCAGCGCGAATGGCTCCACCACGATCAGCTCGCCTCCCGTGGCCCGTGCGTTCAGGGCCGAACGAATCGCCAGGCGTCGGACCTGCTTCGGAACACGGACCCGGTAGCTGCGGGGCTGTGGTCCGAACACGATGGAACCGCCACGCCATATCGCGGAGCGAACCGAGCCCGCGCGAGCTCTTCCCGGTCCCTTCTGCCGCCACGGCTTCCGACCACCGCCGCGCACCGTATGCCGCGTCTTCGTGGAATGCGTGCCCTGGCGTCGGTTCGCCCGATAGGCCTTGATGACCTGGTGCAGGACGCTCTCGTTCACCGTGCCGTCGAACACGGAATCGGGCAACTCGAAGTCTGCCGCGCGCGCCTTGCCCGTCGTCGAATATGCTTTCGCCTTCATGCTCTCTCTCTTCGACTTCCCGGCGGAGATCAGTCGCTCAGACGGAGCGAATGAGAACCACGTTGTGACGAGACCCGGGCACCGAGCCGCGGACCAGCATCAGGTTCTTCTCCGCATCGATCATCTCGATACGCCGATTCGGGGCGGTACGCTGAGTCCCACCCATCTGGCCGGACATCTTGCGGCCCTTGATCACGCGTGACGGATCCGTGCCCGGACCGATGGAGCCGGGCTTTCGCAGAACGGAACTGCCACCGTGCGAGGCACGGGAGCCGCCGAAGTTATGGCGCTTCACGGTGCCCTGGAATCCACGACCCTTGGTCACTCCGGTGATCTTCACCCGCTGGCCGACCTCGAACAGGTCCACCGTCAGGCTCTGGCCAGCCTCGTACTCCTGCCCCTCATCGAGTTCGAACTCGGCCAGCACCCTGGGCGCATGGTCGAGACCGGCACGGGCAGCATGACCGGCCTCGGGCTTCGTGACGCGACGCTCACGCTGCGCACCGAATCCGAGCTGGACCGCCTCGTAGCCGTCCGTGGTCGACGTCTTGATCTGCACGACGGGGCACGGCCCGACCTCGAGCACGGTGCAACCGACGGCCCTGCCGTCTTCCGTGAAGATCTGGGTCATCCCCAGTTTCTTACCAATCAATCCAGGCATGTCACTGAACCTTGATTTCGACGTCCACACCGGCCGCCAGGTCGAGCTTCGTCAGCGCGTCGACCGTCTGGGGGCGGGTGTCGTAGATGTCGATCAGCCGTTTGTGCGTCTTCAGCTCGAACTGTTCCCGCGACTTCTTGTCCTTGTGCGGACTCCGGAGAACCGTGTACAGCTGGCGCTTCGTCGGAAGCGGAATCGGCCCCCTCACGGACGCGCCGGTCTTCTGAGCCGTGCGCACGATGTCCGCCGCCGTCTGGTCGATGACCGCCGCGTCGAACGATCGCAGCCGAATCCGAATCTTCTCCGCCATGATCTTCTCGTCTCTCTGCCGTTACTCGGTGATCGCGGTGACGACGCCGGCGCCCACCGTGCGGCCGCCCTCACGAATCGCGAACCTCAGCTCCTTGTCCATCGCGATCGGAGCAATCAGTTCCACGTCCATGTTCACGT